>JADLHS010000689.1 GCA_020848635.1 Limisphaerales bacterium | reverse complement strand
TCGATTATTCGAATGGTGCTTTGATGTTGATCCGCCGTCAGGCGATGCGGGCGACCGGTCTCTGGGACCCGGTCTACCATGTCTCGGTCGAAGATGCCGATTGGTGCGTGCGGATGAAGCGCGCCGGCTTCCGCTGCTGGTATGCCCACCGGGCAAGGCTCTGGCACATGGTCTCGCCGACGACCGGTGGCTACACCGCGGGCCGGACTTTTCGCACCGGGCGTTCGACAGCGATCTTCGTCCGCAAGTACGCCGGACCAGCCGGGTGGGCGGCCGTTCTGTTCTGGACCGCACTCGCGCTTCCGGCCGCTTTCCTGCGCGAGCTGCCGCGCGGCAACACTGCCGCGGTCGCAGCCAAGCTCCGCGGTCTGGTCGCCGGATTTCGCGCCGCGCTAGAGGCACCGCCGCCGGCCTGAGCCGCCGTCTCTCGTCCCGGACGCCGACCTCTCCGGCCGGGCGTCCGGAGCCTTATACTCTGCGTTCGCGAGGAATCGAGGAGAATCCGAACATGTCCGTCAAGGAACCGCCACAGGAAGCCGCTCCGGCCGAGCCCAGGGATGCTCTTACCCCGCTCCGCGAAGAGGTACGGGGTCGCGCCGAGGCGGCGCGCGAGCGCTGGCAGGCGACGCGTGACCGTGAGGCCGGGGCGCGACCCTATTGGAAGAAGGACTTCACGACCGTCTCCGGACAGCCGGTTCCGGAGCTGGTCACTCCCGACCAGTCGGTGAGCGACCCGATCGCCGGGATCGGCGTACCGGGCGAGTTTCCGTATGTCCGCGGGATCCATCCGACCGGCTATCGCGGCAAGCTCTGGACGATGCGCCAGTTCGCCGGTTTCGGCTCCGCGGCCGATACCAACCAGCGCTTCAAGTATCTGCTGTCGCAGGGGCAGACCGGGCTCTCGGTCGCCTTCCATCTGCCGACGCTCTACGGCTACGACTCGGATCACAAGATGGCGGCCGGCGAGGTCGGCAAGTGCGGCGTCGCCATCGACTCCCTGGCCGACATGGAGGCGCTGTTCGACGGGATCCCGTTGGGCGATGTCACCACCTCGATGACCATCAACTCGACCGCACCCATCCTCTTCGCGATGTACCTCGCAGTGGCCGAGAAGCAGGGCGTCGATATCGCGGGCAAGGTCTCCGGTACCCTGCAGAACGACATTCTCAAGGAGTACATCGCACAGAAGGAGTACATCTATCCTCCGCGGCCGTCGATGCGGCTGATCACCGACCAGTTCTCGTTCGCCGCCGAACGGGTGCCGAAGTGGAACACCATCTCGATCTCCGGCTACCACATCCGTGAAGCCGGCTCGACCGCGCTGCAGGAGCTCGCCTTCACCCTGCGCGACGGCATGGAGTACGTCGAATACGGCGTCCGCGCCGGCCTGGACGTCGATGCCTTCGCGCCGCGCCTCTCCTTCTTCTTCAATAGCCACAACGACTTCTTCGAGGAGATCGCCAAGTTCCGCGCGGCGCGCAAGATCTGGGCGACGGTCATGCGGGAGCGCTACGGCGCGCAGAACCCGCGCAGCTGGATGTGCCGCTTCCACACCCAGACTGCCGGCTGCTCGCTCACCGCACAGCAACCGGTCAACAACGTCGTGCGAACCGCGGTTCAGGCACTGGCGGCGATTCTCGGCGGCACCCAGTCGCTGCACACCAATGCCTTCGACGAGGCGGTCGCGCTGCCTACCGACTTCTCGGCGCGCCTTGCCCGCAACACCCAGCTCATCCTGCAGGAAGAGACCGGCATCACCCATGTGATCGATCCGCTGGGCGGCAGCTACTACGTCGAGAGCCTGACCAGGTCGCTGGCCGACGCCGCCTGGGAGCTGATCCAGGAGGTGGAAGGTCTCGGCGGCATGACCAAGGCCGTCGACAGCGGCATGCCCAAGCTGAAGATCGAGGAAGCCGCCGCCCGCAAGCAGGCGCGCATCGACAAGGGCGAGGAAACCGTCGTCGGCGTGAACAAGTACAAGCCGG
>JADLHS010000493.1 GCA_020848635.1 Limisphaerales bacterium | reverse complement strand
GGCCCCATAGCTCAAATGGATAGAGCAGCGGTTTCCTAAACCGTTGATCCCCGTTCAATTCGGGGTGGGGCTACCAGTTGACGGTTTCGGTGCCAGGGTTTTGGGACCGCGGCTTCGCGTCTGAATAACCGTCCCGAACCGCCGTCGAATGTTCTGACCAACGCCTGAAGCAAGGCACGAGGAAAACTATATGAAAACCCGCTCTCTTACCCATCTGAGTTTGGTGCTGGCATTAATGGGTCTGCCATTTGCGGGCGGCTGTACCCAGTCGAGCGCCAATAGCGCCGAACCGGAACTCACCAATGCTCAGCCCGCTGTGGTCCAATCGGCCGGGGACGGCAGTTCAGCTACGGCGGCGGCAGAAACTGCCACCCCCGTGTCGTCCGTACCGCGTGCCGAACCGGTTCTTCCGCCGAGCATCCTCCCCGCCACGCCCCTCGCCGAAGTCATCAAACTCGCGCAGTCCGGCGTGGGCGATAATGTGATGCTCGCGTTCATTACCAACTCGGTCAAACCCTTCGAGCTTAACGCGGAGGAAATTGTTTACCTTAACGATCTCGGCGTCACCAGCAGTGTCATCACGACCATGTTGCAGCACGATCAGGGGTTGAAGCCGTTGCCGGCGAATTTGGCGTCACCTGCCGCGCCGCCGCCGCTGTCGCCGGAGCCGGAAGCGGTTGCTGTGGCGCCGACCTATGTGAATCCGCCCGCCGCCGCGCCCGTCGCGGAAGCGCAACCGACATACGTTTCCAACAACTATTTCTACGACTCGCTGGCGCCGTACGGCCGCTGGGTTGAAGTCGAAGGCTATGGACGATGCTGGCAGCCAACGGTTGTCGTTGCCAATCGCGACTGGCAACCCTACTGCGACCGGGGACGTTGGGTTTACACCGATGCCGGCTGGTATTGGCTCTCGGATTATTCGTGGGGCGCAACCACGTTTCATTATGGGCGGTGGTTTGCGCATCCGTCCTGGGGTTGGTGTTGGTGGCCGGACACGGTCTGGGCGCCGTCCTGGGTGAACTGGCGATACAGCGGCGCGTATTGCGGCTGGGCGCCCTTGCCGCCGATGGCCTGTTACGATGCGGGTTTTGGCTTCTCGTATTATGGCAGTTCCGTCGGGATCAGTTTTGGGTTTGGTTTGGGTGTCAGCGCGTACACCTTTGTGCCGTGGGGGAACTTCTGCGGCGCGCGTCCCTACCAGCATCGCATGCCGCCGCAGCATGCCAGCCAAGTCTATAACAATTCCACCGTCATCAATAATTATGGTCGCGGGAACAACAACACCGTTATCAACCGCGGCATTTCCCCCGAGCACGTTCGGGCGTATTCCCGCACCGAGGTCCGGACCGTTCACATTCGGGATCAGGCCGCCAACGGCCCCCGCAACGAGCGGCTCGAACGGGATGGCCGCACGCTTGCGGTGCATCGTCCGCAATTGACATCCCTCAAGGGAAGCGGCGACGGCCGGATGGACGCTCCGGACCGCAGCGCGTTGCGGCCCGGTGTCCCCAGGGCGACTACCCCAACCCTTTCGGGTACTTCGCAAGAGGCGGCCAGGATTCCGGCTGGCCGTAGCGAACGTGGCGGGGGCAAGGGTAGTTCTGCCGGCGTAGAATTCCCTTCGACTGTTGTGCCAAAGACGCCGCCTGCTTCGACGCCACGGATAAATCAACCGCGTGTCATCCAAGTCACTCCGCAGAATACGACCCGCCCCGCCGCCGCCCCGGCCGGTTCCTTGGTCGTTATTGGCGGCCGGAGTTCGAGCCGGTCGGGTGGTCGGGATTACTCGGTGTGGAGCACCCCTTCGCCCGCCTCGGTCACGAGCGACTCGGGCGGTTCACCCCGTACGGGTGTCCCGTCCTCGGCCGCAGCAGCGCCCGTCGTCAGTTCGCCAACGGTTACCAAGGCTTCCCCGGCCCCGGCTTCACGCCCCCCGGCGGAGCAGGTGGTCGCCAGCCGGGATTCGTATGCGACCTTCTCGACGCCGTCGCCAAATGCCTCCACTTACACTCCGCTGCCTGAGCCGGTCAATTCCACGCCGAGTTATGCTCCGCGATCCGCTCCTCCGAACTCCGCGCCAAAAGGTCAGCGGTTTGAATCCCGGTCCGCCCCGGCGGGCTCCGCAACGGGCCCCGCGCAATCCTCGTCGCGACCGGGTTCGAGTTCGGGCCCGCGCAGTCGTTGACGCGGCCTCAAGGGTTTTGTTCCGATGAAAGCACGGCTATGCTTCCGACGATGGCGGTTGGCACTGGGTTTAAGCGCCGTTGCCTTTCTCGCGCTGACATCAAGCATTGCCGCGCCGACCAATGTTTTCTTCACGCAGTTTGAGCCGGGCGAAGGCTACCGCACCGACCTTGACCTGATCGGCCAGGCTGGCTGGCTGGGAGATGGCTCCGGTGGCAATGGGATCGTGGACAATTTCATTCCCGGCCAGGGTCAGCAGGCGTATCTCGGATATGCGGCGCCCGACGGCGGGGGCGGCCAACTACTGGTCTGGCAGCCGTTGGATTTCAGCCCGCTCGTGGCCGGCCAGCCAATTGTGAAGTTCTCCGTGCTGATGAGCATCGTGGATTCTACGAACGATGGCTTCGACAACTTCCGCTGGAGTGTTTACAATCGCCAAGTCAATCGGCTGTTCTCCCTCGACTTCGATAACTATTATACCAACGTTAATTTTCTGCTCGATGGGACGAACACCTTCGTTGCCACCGGCATTTCATTTGCCCCCGGCTCGAACTATACGCTGCTTGTCATCATGAACTTCGCGTCCAACCGTTGGAGCGCGTCGTTGAACAGCGCACTGCTCGCCACGAACCAGCCGATCTCCACCACCAACGCGCCCTTGGACCTCGGCGATATCGATGCCGTGTGGCTCGTTTACGACACCAACGCGCCGGGGAACAACTTCATGCTCTTCGACAATTACCGCGTGACCGCCGAAGGGTTACCCGTGCCGCCCGGGCAGTTGCAGTTTCTCGGTCGCACGGGCGAAGGATGGGCCCTACTGCGCGTGTTTGGGCAGGCTGGGTCGCGCTGGGCGGTGGAAGCAACAACCAATTTACTCAACTGGACGGAGCTTACCACCAATGTGATTTCCAGCGGTTATTTTGACATCGTTGATACGACGGCTGCAGGACTGACGCAGCGCTCCTATCGGGCGCGGTTGGTGCCGTAAAGTCAGCCCCGCATCCGCGATGGGTGCGTCTTGAGGGGAGTTCACCCGGAAGCCAAACTGCGACTCCGGCCAGCCGGCGTTCGCGGTGCTGCTGTCTTCAGCGAACCACCACCACAGCGGTCGCTGGTTGGGGTTGCAGCAGATTCCCATTCACCCGGCGCAGAACGATCAACGAGATTTGCACCCGCTCGCCGGGTTTCTTATTGCCGAGGATGCTCGCCGCCTTGACGAAACCGTTGACGGGGTAGCCGTCAATGTCGGT
>JADLHS010000492.1 GCA_020848635.1 Limisphaerales bacterium | reverse complement strand
TCGGTCAAACCCATCTTCCGCTACGACGAGGCAAAAACAATTCTGGCGCTCGACTGCGATTTCATCGGCGGCGAAGACGACGCGCACAATAACATTCGCCGCTTTTCCAAGGGCCGGAAGCTTGAGAAGCCTGAAGATTCGATGAGCCGCCTCTACGCGGTGGAATCGCTCTTTACGCCCACGGGCGTCAGCGCGGATCATCGCCTGCGGGTGCCGGCGAGTGCCGTCGCTCGGATTGCGGCGGCGATCGCAGCCGAACTGGGGGTGAACGTTGGGAACAACGCCCCGCCCGCGGGGGTTGATGCCAAGTGGATTTCCGAATGCGCCAAGGATTTGAAGGCGAACGCGGGGAAATCGTTGGTCGTGGCGGGTTATCGCCAGCCGCTGGCGGTGCATTTGCTGGCGCATGCCATCAACGCTGCGCTCGGCAGCGTCGGCACGACAGTGGAATTAATCGAGGCACCCGCACCCAACTCTGGAGACCTTCCGGAACTTGCCGAGGCGCTGAATGGCGGGCAGGTTGAGACGCTCGTCATTCTTGGGGGTAATCCGTTTTACAATGCGCCGGCGGATTTGAATTGGGCTGCGACGCAGCGCAAGGCCAAGACGATCGTGCGCCTCGGGTATTATGAAGACGAGACGGGCGTGACGTCCGACTGGCATTTTCCGCTGGCACATTACCTCGAATCGTGGGGTGATGCGCACACCAGCGACGGCACATTGGTGCCCATACAGCCGCTCATCGCCCCGTTGTTTGGCGGCTTGTGCGAGCTGGAATTTTTGGCCCGGCTGGCCGGTTTAGCCGAGACCAGGGCGAACCAGATCGTCCGCGAGACTTTCG
This sequence comes from Limisphaerales bacterium, assembly GCA_020848635.1. Classification (GTDB taxonomy): domain Bacteria; phylum Verrucomicrobiota; class Verrucomicrobiia; order Limisphaerales; family JADLHS01; genus JADLHS01. The sequence goes on along the minus strand of JADLHS010000492.1, from coordinate 12,662 downwards.
CCAGCCTTACGGGGGACCGTTCGGAGGCAGCGTGGAACATGTTCCTGCACGACGGTTTTGCCCCAGGGACGGCGGCGAAGAAAGTCAGTGCCCGTTTCGATTCCTCCGCTCTTTCCGCGGCGCTGGCGGGTGCCGCGTCCCGGGTCGCGAGCAAGGACAACCTCGAAGTGGTTCTCTTCCGCGACGCGAAAGTGGACGACGGACGTTACAACAACAACGGATGGTTGCAGGAGTTGCCCGAGCCGGTCACCAAGATGGTTTGGGACAACGCCGTGCTGGTCAGTCGCAAGACCGCGCGCGATCTGGGCGTGGTCAACGAAGACATCGTCGAGGTGAGACTCGGCGCATGCACGATCAAAGGCGCGGTTTGGACGCAGCCGGGGATGGCGGATAATTCACTCGGCTTGGCGTTGGGTTACGGCCGCACCAACGTGGGGCGCGTCGGCGTCGGCACGGGGTTTGACGCGTATCCGTTGCTCACAACTAAGACAGGTTACATCGCGACCGGAGCCACCGTTCGCAAAACTGGCGAGACCTACCCCCTTGTTTGCACGCAGAGTCACTGGTCCATGGAGGGCCGTGCGATTGTGCGCGAAGCGAACCTCGAGCAGTTCAAGGCGCATCCCGATTTTGCGGAGCGGATGAACGCGGAGGAAGCGCCAAACGAAAGCCCCCTGTATCCGAACCCGTTGGACATCGCGAAGAAGACGGCGCTGCATCAGTGGGGCATGTCCGTGGACCTCAACAGTTGCGTCGGTTGTGGCACCTGTGTGATGGCGTGTCAAAGCGAGAACAACATTCCGATTGTGGGCAAGGATTTGGTGAAGCGCGGCCGCGAAATGCACTGGATTCGGATTGATCGCTATTTTTCAACGGATCCGAAGAAACGCGCATTCGGTCAGACCTACCAAAAGGACGAAGAGCAGCAGTTTGATACCTGGATTGACGACGTGCAGGCGGTGAATCAGCCGATGTTCTGCCAGCATTGCGAAGCCGCACCCTGCGAAAGCGTGTGCCCGGTGAACGCAACGATTCACGACCAAGAGGGGCTGAACGTAATGGCGTACAACCGGTGCGTTGGCACCCGGTATTGTTCCAACAACTGCCCCTACAAGGTGCGGCGGTTCAATTATCTCGATTACAATAAACGCCCGTTGAAGGATCTGGTCGGTCCTTTCTATCCTACTACCGTGCTGCACAGCACAGGTGGCGAATGGGACCTAGCGCGCTGGTGGAAGGATCAAAGCGCCACCATGCGCCCGGATCTGGAGGTGGATTTGATCCGGATGATCAAGAATCCGGACGTTACGGTGCGCATGCGCGGCGTCATGGAGAAATGCACCTTCTGTCTTCAGCGCATCGAGGGCGCGAAGATTGCCCAGAAGGTCAAGGCCGGTGAGTCGGGCGATGTGGTGGTGCCGGATGGCACAATCAAGACGGCGTGTGAGCAGGCGTGCCCAGCGGAGGCGATTGTGTTTGGGAACGTGGCTGATCCTCACAGCCGCGTGTCGAAGCTCAAGGCGCAGGACCGCGATTACACGGTCTTGGATTTTCTGAAGACCAAGCCCCGCACAACTTACCTAGCTCGCGTGCGCAATCCCAACCCGGCCATGCCGGATTACGAGGAAGCGCCGCTGACGTTTCAAGAGTTTGAGTCCAAAAATGGAAACCCATTTGCCCATGGCGGTCACGCGCATGCGGAAGGATCTCCGGCTCACGCGGTTGAGAAAGGAGCGCACTAATGTCTGAAGTTGCGACGCAGATTCAGGTGCCCGTGACGCCGAAGGAACTGGAGCGCATTCCACTCGTTCAGAACCACCGGAGTTTTGGGTGGATTTCCGATCGCGTTTCCGCCATCACCGAAGGCAAGGCGCCGGCCTGGTGGTGGGCCGCCTTCATTCCGAGTATCGCTCTCCTCGGTCTGCTGGGAACGATGCTCGCTTACCAGATCGGGACGGGCGTCGGGGTTTGGGGCAACCATCATCCCACGATGTGGGGCTGGGACATCATCAACTTCGTGTGGTGGATCGGCATCGGCCACGCGGGGACGTTGATTTCCGCGATTCTCTTCCTGCTCCGGCAGAAATGGCGCACTGGCGTGAATCGCGCAGCGGAAGCCATGACGATTTTCGCCGTCATGTGCGCCGGCATTTATCCGGCGATGCACGTCGGTCGCGTTTGGTTCGACTGGTGGCTGTTCCCGATTCCGACCTATCAAGGGTTGTGGCCGCAATTCCGTTCGCCGCTGATGTGGGACGTGTTCGCGGTCTCCACCTATTTCACGGTCTCGGTTTTGTTCTGGTACGTTGGCCTCGTCCCCGATCTAGCCACGATGCGGGACCGGGCGAAGACCAAAATCCGCCAGTTCATTTATGGGTTGATGGCCTTCGGGTGGACCGGCTCGAACCGTAACTGGAGCAACTATGAGAAGGCTTATTTGATTCTCGCGGGTCTCTCTACCCCGCTGGTGCTTTCTGTGCACTCCATCGTCTCGCTGGACTTTGCGGTGTCGCAGTTGCCCGGCTGGCATACCACAATTTTCCCGCCCTACTTCGTGGCGGGCGCGGTGTTCTCTGGGTTCGGCATGGTGCTCACGCTCCTCATTCCCCTTCGCAGCATGTGCCACCTCGAAGACGTCATCACCATGCGGCACATTGATGTGATGTGCAAAGTGACGCTGGCAACCGGCTCGATTGTTGGCTACGCCTACGGGATGGAATTCTTCATCGCCTGGTATTCCGGCAGCGCGTTTGAGCGGTTCGCATTCATCAACCGGGCGATGGGGCCATATTGGTGGGGCTACTGGCTGATGGTCGGGTGCAATGTCATCGTGCCTCAGCTTTTCTGGTTCGCCAAGGTGCGCAAGACGCTTTGGTTTGTTTTCATCCTCTCGATCCTGGTGAATGTCGGCATGTGGTTCGAGAGGTTCGTGATCGTTGTAATTTCACTGAGCCGTGAGTTCCTGCCGTCGAACTGGGATTATTTCAAGCCGACCTGGGTGGACATCTGCACGTTCCTTGGCACGTTTGGACTGTTTTTCACGCTGTTCCTTTTGTTTCTGCGCTTCCTGCCGATGGTCGCGATTTCGGAAGTCAAGGGCGTGACGCCCCAGGCGGACCCGCATCATCCGCTGGCAAAAGGCAACGGAGGCAAGCACTGATGAGCGCCAACGCAAAACCCTACGGTCTGCTCGCTGAATTCGACAACACCGCGGACGTGTTGCACGCGGCGGAAAAAGTCCGCAATGCCGGCTTCCGCTGTTGGGACGTTTATATGCCGTTCCCGATTCACGGCATGGACAAGGCCATGGGCCTGAAAAACTCCAAGGTCGGCTGGTTCTCGTTTGTCGGCGGGGTGACCGGTTATACCACCGGCATGTTGATGATCTGGTGGATGAACGCGGTGGATTACAAGCTGATGATTGGCGGCAAACCCATGTTCAGCCCGAATGCCGCCTTTCCGCCCTCGTACGAGCTGACCATTCTTTTCGGCGCGTTTGGCGCAATCTTGGGGATGTTGTTTCTGAACCGTCTGCCGCGGCTGAATCATCCGCTGCTCAAACACAAGCGGTTCGGGCTTGCGTCGCACGACAAGTTCTACGTTGTGATCGAAACCGCCGACCCGAAGTATTCGGAAACGGAAACCCGCAAGCTGCTGGAGGCCGTCGGCAGCAAGCGCATCGAAATGGTGGAGGATTAATGCGCTACTTCTTTTTGCTTTTTGCGGTGTTGGTGCTGATCGTCATCGGCGTGGCTGGCCGTCGGGGTGACTTGTCGCGCCACCGTCCGATTCAAATCTTCGCGGATATGAAGCGTCAGCTCAAACTGCGCCCGCAAACGCCCAATGGCTTCTTCGCCAGTGGCCTCAGTTCGCAACTGCCGCCGTCGGGCACGATTGCCCAGAGTAAACCGATGTCAGTCGGCAACCAGGAAGTTTATCCCTTCGAAGACGCGCCGGTAAACACGGGCCGGAAACCCGGGACGACCAATTTTGTCGAGTTGAACCCGTTTGCGGTCAGCGGACTGTTGCTGGCGCGAGGGCAACAACGGTACACAATTTACTGCGCGCCGTGCCATGGCCAAACCGGCGAAGGCAACGGCATCACCAAGAAGATCGGAGCGATGGCAATCGTGGCGAACTTGCACGATAAACGGATCGTTGAACTGGCCGATGGCGAGATTTTCAACACGGTCAGTTACGGGAAGAACAACATGCAAGGGTATGCGCCGCAGATCGGGGTCGAGGATCGCTGGGCCATCATCGCGTATCTGCGCGCCTTGCAACTGAGCCGGCTCGGTTCGGTGGATGACCTCGCGCCGGAAACCCGCGCCAAACTCAAGTAAGCGTATGAGTCAACAAGACGATTTCTCCAACGACGATCCGCGGCTGCCCGCGCCACTCGACTTGTCCAAGTGGCGTGCCCTGCCCGGCAAGCTGATCGGGATCGGTGGATTAATTACGGTGGCGGGATTTCTTTACAGTTGGAAGCACGACGGGATGGTCAACTTCGGCTTTTCCTGGCTCGTCGCCTTTATGTTCTTCCTGAGCCTCGGCCTCGGTTCGTTGTTTCTGGTGATGGCCCATCACCTGTTTGACGCCGGTTGGTCGGTGGCGACCCGGCGCCTGTGCGAGCACATGGCCTCGCTGCTGTTCCCGTGGCTGGCGATTCTGTTTATTCCCATCGCCTTGTTGGCCCCCCGAATTTATAGTTGGATGGGGCCGGCCTTGCAGGCCAGCCCTGATCACGCGCTTCACGCCAAATTTCCACTGTTCACGACGGCGGGATTCTACATCGTGGCCGGGGCCTGTTTTGCGGTGTGGTGGCTGTTGTCCAGCCGGTTGAAATTCTGGTCGCTTAAGCAGGACGAAACCGGCTCGGTGGAATGCACGCAGAAGATGCGGTTTCATTCCTATTGGGGAATCTGGCTGTTTGCGTTCACGCTCACGTTTGGTGCGATCATGTGGATGAAGGCGCTGCAATATCAGTGGTTCTCCACGATGTATGGCGTGCAGTACTTCGCAAGCAGCGTCTGGCTCACCCTCGCGACGCTCTATGTCATCACGATGCTGCTGGACCGGCAGCGGGTCCTGAGCGACGTGTTGCACGAGCACCAGTTTTATTTCCTCGGCACGCTGCTTTTTGCGTTCACCGTGTTCTACGCCTACGTCTCCTTCTCGCAATACTTCATCATCTGGAACGCCAACATGCCGGAGGAGACGTTCTGGTACGTTGTCCGCGAAAAAGGGACCTGGTTCTATGTCGGCCTGGTCATCATCTTTGGGCATTTCTTCATGCCGTTCCTCGCGCTGTTGCGGATTGATGTGAAGAGCAACTTCGCCCTCATGATTCCGATCGCGGCGTGGGCCTGGTTGATGCATTTCGTGGACATGACCTTCAACATTTTGCCCGCGCAGTTCAAAGATGGCTTTCCGTTTGAATGGATCTGGCTGCCGCTGGGTATCATGGCGTTCATGGGCGGTTTACTCGCGCAGGTATTTATTCGAAAATTTGCCAGTGCCTCGCCCTATCCCAAGAAAGACCCGCGACTGGTCGAGGCGATGGGGCTTTATCATCCGGTCGCCACGCAGATTTCCGGTGGTGAACTGGATCAAGCCGACACGCGGCACGGCGCGCCCGTCCAACCGAAGGGAGGTCACTGATGAACCCAGGTACGTCCGAAAATCAATCCATTGGTCGCAATTTCTCCGTGACGGCCGCGGTCGTAATCGTCTGCCTGATCTTTGCGGGGCTCGTCTGGAAGATGCAGCAATACACCGCCCCGCCACCGCTGAGCGCGGTGCGCGCCGCCGAACGGGCTAAGGCGCTCGCCGATTTGCGCGCTGAAGAAGCCGTCGCGTTGAATAACGTTGGCTGGGTAGATCAGGCGAAAGGCGTTGTCCGCCTGCCCATCGCCGACGCGGTCAAGCTTGCGGAGCAGCAGTGGCAGAATCCCGCAAAAGCCCGGGCTGATTTGATTGCCCGGGTGGAAAAGGCCACGGCCCTCCCGCCCAAAGCGCCGGAGAAACCCAGCCAGTTCGAGTAATTTTCCCTCCGCGTTGCTTTAATGACCGCGATTCCCCCCACTTCGCAGCAGCAGATTGACAATTCCTGTCGTCTGCCGCTGTTTGCGCTTTTTGGAGGTGCCGCCGTTTGGCTCGCATTGAGCTCGGTGTTCGGTGTCTTTGCTTCGCTCACGTTCCACAAACCCTCAATGTTTGCAGACTGCGCAATGTTGAGTTACGGGCGGGCGTTTCCCGCCTGGGCGAACCTGCTCGTCTATGGTTTCTGCCTTCCTGCCGGACTCGGGGTCGGTCTCTGGCTGCTAGCGCGGCTCGGACGGGTCGAGCTTGCCAAGCCCTGGCTTATCGTCGTTGGCGCCAAGCTCTGGCACGCTGGCGTGCTCGTGGGTTTGATCGGAATTCTCGCCGGGCAAAGCACCGGGTTCGAGTGGCTGGAAATGCCGCGGCCGGCCGCCGTGATTTTATTCCTCGCCTTTATGCTCATCACGGTGTGGGCCTATGTGACCTACACCCGCCGCACGGAGGCATCGCTGTATCCGTCCCAATGGTTCGTGCTGGCGGCCTTGCTCTGGTTTCCGTGGATTTTCTCGACCGCCACTTTGCTGCTGCAAATTTTACCCGTGCGTGGCGTCGTGCAGGCTTCGGTCGCGTGGTGGTTTGCCGGCAACCTCCTCAATGTCTGGCTGACGCTCGCTGGGCTGGCGTCCACTTTCTATGTGCTGCCGAAACTCACTGGCCGGCCGTTGCAAAGCTACTACCTCGCGTTGTTTGTTTTCTGGACGCTGATTCTCTTCGGTACTTGGACGGGAATTCCCGCGGCCGCAGCGCTCCCGGCGTGGATGCCGACCTTGAGCGGCGCCGCCAGCGTAATGATGTTGATTCCCGCGCTGGCCGTCGTGGCGATTGTGATCCTGACCGTTCGCGGCAGCCAGACGCCTTGCGGGGGCGGCCCGTTGTGCTTCACGAAATTCGCGGTGGGGTCGTTGATGCTGGCGACCGTGCTGCTGGCAATTTCCGCCTGCCCGCAAGTCAGCCGGGTCACTGATTATACCTGGTTTGGTCACGGTCAAACCGTGCTCCGGATTTATGGTTTCTTCACGATGACGATGTTTGGGGCGATTTATCATATCATGCCACAGCTCGTGGGGCCGGGGCGGGTTTGCCCGCGCTGGATGCGAATCAACTTCTGGCTTGTGATGCCGGGCATACTGCTCCTGGCATTGCCGCTGGTTTTCGGCGGAATTGCGCAAGGCTTGAAGTTCATTGACGCGACCATTCCGTTTGTTGATGTATCCAAATCCACCTTGATGGCATTCCGCATCAGTACCCTCGGCGAGTTCTTCATCGCTGTGGGTAATCTGATTTTCCTTTTCAACCTCCTCGCGGCGATGGTGGGTTACTATCGCTCGGTCGGCAAAACCGCTTTCGCGGAGGCCACTGCGCTTCAACCAGTGGGGGTGAAGCCATGAAATCCAGTGCGCTGGTTTTTCTAGCGGCGTTCATCGCTCTCTCTGCCTCGTGGGGTGGCTTTGTTCTTGCGCCCCAACTGCAGTTGGGGCGCGCAGCTCAGGTCAAGACCATCCCGGCGCAGGACAACTATCCCGTCGCCCGGCCCGGTCTCGCGGCGCAGGGGGCGGAGGTCTATCGCTCACTCGGATGCGTCTATTGCCACAGCCAGTCGGTCGGCCAGGATGGGGTAAAGTGCGAGATCGTTTTGACCGACGCTGGAACGAACGCCATCGCCACGCTTGCTGCGCTGGGTAAATTCAACGCGGAATTGGGCAAGCCGACCACGCTCGCCCTTTTGCCGAAAGCCATCCTGCAAGTCGCCGACATGAATGCCGCGGACCCGATCCTCAAGGCAATTAGTTCCGCCGGTGCCAAAGCGCAGGTTCTGGTGAGTGCGCTCGGGCCGGACATGGCGCGCGGCTGGGGCCGACGCCGTACGGTTGCTCAGGATTATCTTTATGATTTACCCGTACAACCCGGCTCCCGGCGCGCCGGTCCGGACCTCGCGAATGTCGGTTGGCGTTGGCCGGATGCGAACTGGCAGTTGCGCCATCTCTACGCTCCGGCCGCCGAAGTTCAAGGATCAACGATGCCGGCGTATCGCTTTTTGTTCGAACTGCGGCCGTTGGGGAAACCGGCCGCCGCCAGCGCGCTACAACTATCCGGTGCCTTCGCGCCACCAGCGGGCTTCGAAATCGTGCCCACCGACGCAGCGCGTGCGCTGGCCGCGTATCTCGTGAGTTTACGCGCCGATGCACCTTTGTTTGAATCCCCGTTCACCGCGCCCGCCGCTCCAGCGGCGGCTACGAATTCCCCCGTGAAATGAACGCCGAACCAAGCCAATCCGGTCGCGTCGTGCTGGAAACCGAACCCACGGCCACGGGGTTGACCGTGCCGATGTGGCTGATTGCGGCGATGCTGGTATTGCTTTTCCTGGGCGCGTGGTATTTTGACGCGCGCGGCGGCTGGTTTGAAGCGAAGGTCTATGAGCCGTATCACTCCGTTGCCGACGTCGCCCGGTTTCAACCGCGCTCGGGGGGGGATGCCGTTTTGCTCCGCGGCAAGGTGTTGTATGAGCAAAACTGCGCGCTTTGCCATAACCCGGATGGCATGGGCAAACTGGCCCAGGCACCGCCGCTGGCCGGATCGGAATGGGTTCTGGCTGCCGGTGTCAATCGTTTGATTCGCATTCCCCAGGTGGGTCTGGCTGGCCCCATTGAAGTCAAAGGGCAGCTTTGGAATCTCAACATGGCGGCCATGGGCGTGATGTATCCGGATGAAGATCTAGCCGCAGTTTTGAGCTACATTCGCAACGCTTGGGGCAATAAGGCTTCCGTCGTCACCGCGGAGCAGGTCAAAAAAGTCCGCACGGAATTGGCCGGCCGAAGCCAGCCGTACGCACCGGATGAATTGAAAAAAGAGGCGGAGTAAGACCACGGAGACTTTACGACCCGCCGGCAGGTTCGGTGGCTATGAGCACGGCGGGCTGGTCATTCCCGGATTACATTCCAATCGCTGCTGGATTTGTTTCAGCGCCCAGAGCGCATGCTCGGCGATCAACGGCTCAGAATCCGTCGCGGCCCGGCGTAGGGCGGGGAGGCTGCTTTTATCCCCGGTATTTCCCAACGCCACGCAGACATTCCGCAAGAATCCCCGACGTTTGGTTCGCAGCATCGGTGTGCCCGCAAACCTCGCCTTGAATCCGGCGTCGTCGAGCTTCAGCAGTTCGATCAAATCCGGGGCCGCCTGATCAGCGCGGGCATGAGGCTTCATCAAACTCCCTTCCCGCGCAAACCGATTCCAAGGGCAGATGGCGAGGCAGTCGTCGCAGCCGTAGATGCGGCGGCCGACGAACGGACGGAATTCCACTGGGATCGCGCCTTTGAGCTCGATGGTGAGGTAGGAGATGTAGCGGCGGGCATCGAGCTGGAACGGTGCGGTGATGGCACAGGTCGGACACGCAGTAATGCAGCGCGTGCAGTTGCCACAACGATTTTGCTCCGGCGCGTCCGGCGGCAACTTTAGGGTGGTCAGGATTTCGGCAAGCAAGACCCAGTTGCCGAGCTGGCGACTAATCATATTGGTATGCTTGCCGACGAAGCCCAGACCGGCGCGTTGAGCGAAGTCGCGTTCCAGAATCGGCCCGGTGTCCACATACCAAAGGCAGCGGGTGCTTTGGCCGCCTTGTGCATTCACGGCGGCGGTCAGAGATTTCAGGCGTTCGGCCAGCAGATCGTGATAGTCGGTGAAACAGGCGTAGCGGGCGATTTCGCCGGAGGGCAGGGTGTGGGGTGCAGCGGGCGGAGTGGTCGAGTGGTAGCTGATGGCCAGGACGATGATGCTTTGGGCGCCGGGCAGTACCAGTTGGGGATTTATCCGCTTGGGCGCGTTACGCTCAAGCCACGTCATCTCGCCCTGCTGCTGGGTGGCGAGCCAACGCTGGAAGTGATGGGCGCTGGCTGGTGGCGTGGCGGTGGTGAAGCGGCAGTCGTCGAAGCCGAGTTCCAAGGCCCGTTGGCGGATCGCTTCTTTCATTGACGTGAAACTTCCCGGGCTAGATGAAAAGACGCAAAGGAGCTGCTGAAGAAGCTTGCTCATGCGCGGCGACAACCGTTTCGGACTCCGTGGGGCGACAGCGGTATTGGCTTCCGCCTCCGTTCCAAAGTGGCGGGGTATTTCCCATCCCATAGCGGGCCGAAGTTTCCCCCCAGGTTTGAACTGCGCTTTTGAAACTTCCCGCCTTTGTGTGGTTGGCCGGATTCATTTTCGCGCGTGCGTCGCGAGGCGGAACTGGTGAACGACCTGTTGCGCGACCTCGCGGATGGAGCGGAATTCGCTGTTTACCAGCACATCAGCCTGACGGTAGGTGGTTTCCCGACTGGTCAGCAGGGCGCGGATTTTCGCCCGCGGGTCGGGTTCGTGGAGCAGGGGGCGATGAGTTTGGCTGTGGACGCGCTCGAAGATTCTTTCCGGCGACGCCCACAAACAGACGACGAGGGCGTGCTGCTTGAGACTAACCAGATTGGCCGGGTTCACGGGCAAGCCGCCGCCGGTGGCGATTACGCTGCGGGTGCGAGCGGCCAGTTCCCTGACGAGTCGGTGTTCCAGTTCCCGAAAGGCGGGTTCGCCGTTTTGGGCGAAAATCTCCGTGATGCTCTGGCCGGCGCGCGTTTCGATGAGTTCATCGGTGTCGAGAAAGTCGAAACGCAACTGCTCGGCCACGAGCCGGCCGACGGAGGACTTGCCCGTGCCCATGAAACCAATCAGGGCCAGATTGACGACATTGCGGGCGGTAGTCACGCGAACGAGTTAAGCGGTTTTGGGCCAGGTTGACACGCCTAAAGTCCAGGGCCCGAAGTCCGAAAGTTGAAGGCAGACGGCTGGACCCAGTTCAGATGACGAAGTCGAGCGCGCTGGCGGGTGCTTGTTCGAGTTTGCGCGCACGCTCAGCGAGATCGGCCAAGGTTACGCGTTCCATGATCGTCACGATCGCATCACGGGTATCCTTCATCACACTGCGGATGGCGCAGCGGGCTTCATCCGGACAGGAGCACTTCTCATAAAAATTCTCACTCACACAACTGACCGGCGCGAGCGCGCCTTCGATGTGACGGACAATTTCCGCGAGATTGATGCGTTCGGGTCGGCGGCGCAGGCGATAGCCGCCGGCCACGCCGCGTTTGCTTTCGACCAGGTGGGCGGATTTAAGGTCGTTCAGTATTTGTTCGAGGAAACGCTTCGGGATGTTCTGCTGCCGTGAAATTTCCTGGATGCACACGACAGAGGCGTCTTCCTGAAAGTCGCGGGCCAAAACCAGTAATGCCCTGAGCGCATATTCGCCCCGAACTGAAAGCTTCATACCTACGAGTGAACAATCTCTATCTGGAAAGTCAAGGTTTAGGCAATCTCGCTAAAACTGGGGTTGTTGTTCAGAATAACAAACTACAAAATAACTATTGACTTAGTAGGGATTCAATCTAATCTGGCCTCGTTGTTACGAGAAATATCTATGAAGACGACAGACAATCCGGCCAAATTGGCAGCGCCATTAATCGCGACCGCCAGACAAGAAGCGTGGCTCGAAACGGTGCGAAGCCAGGTGGCTTCGCTGCGTTTTGGCGTGGTGCAGATTGTCGTTCACGACTCGCAGGTCGCGCAAATTGAGCGCACCGAAAAAGTGCGTCTCGACCGCAAGCCGTTGGAGGGCTAATAGCGGCCGGGCAATACCGACCAGACCACGGGAGGCGAACAAAATGATTGGAATGGCAAAGCTGGACCAACTCGGTTGGGGTATCACGGCGATAATGCTCGCGGTCGCATTTGCGCCTGGAGTGAGCCTGGCACAAACGACAAACCCGAACGCGAGTCGAACTTTCACACCGCTGGCGCAAGCCGCGGCTGACACCAATGGAGCTGTGGCACGCCAATTGATTTCCGCGCAGACGCAGCAGGCAGAGTTGATCCAAGAATTGCTCGGGCGGTTGGAGCAGCTTGAGCGGAAGGATTTGGAACAAACGCAACGCACCGAGTCCGTCGAGAAGGCGCATCAGGAAGAAGTGCAAAAGCTCCTGGGGCGCATTGGTGAACTGGAGGGCAAGGTGGGTTCGCTTGAATCCGGCAAGGTTCTCCCTGAGATCGCCGTATCCCCGAAAGATGGTCCGACGGCCAATGAACTGGATCAAAAGATTCGCGTACTGGAGCGGAACAGCGAACTCGCGACGGAAGCGGTCGAGGCGCAGGCCGCCGCGCGTGCGAAGGAAACGCCACGGATTATCGCCGGTGCGAATGGATTCGCCATCAGTTCGGCGGACACGAACTTTGTTCTCAGGTTGCGGGGCATAGTTCAATTAGACTCCCGTTCCTTCTTCGACGACAACCCGTATCTCGAGGGTAACGATGGCTTCTATTTGCGGCGGGCGCGGCCTATCTTTGAGGGCACGTTCTTTCGCGACTTCGATTTCAATCTCACGCCTGATTTTGGCGGCAACACGGTCCAGATTTACGACGCGTGGATGAACTATCGCTACCGGCCCGAATTGCAGTTGAAAGCCGGGAAGTTCAAAGGCCCGGTGGGATTTGAGATGCTGCAATCGGATGCCACGCTGCCTTTCAACGAGCGTTCGCTGGTTACT
>JADLHS010000491.1 GCA_020848635.1 Limisphaerales bacterium | reverse complement strand
TCGAATTGCAGTCCGCGTGGTATTTTCCCGGTTTTGCCAAAGGACATGTGATCGAAGCCATCGGACGAACCGGCATCGCAAACGGTATGAACGGGGACACCGTTCCATTCTACGACCGTTTTTACTTGGGCGGACTGTATTCATTGCGCGGCTTCGAGTATCGGAGCATCAGCCCGCGGGAAGCCAACCCGGTGACCGGTGGCTATGGCGGCTATTTCAATGAGCCAGTCGGCGGCAATACTTTCTGGTTTGGTTCGTTGGAGTACAGCGTGCCGATCATTGACAAGGAAGGCAGTGGCGGGGTGCGTTTTGCCGTATTCTATGACGTTGGCAGCGTGGGGGCGAACGCCTACGATTTCAACGTCAGTGGCTACAGTTCTGACTGGGGCGTTGGTCTGCGCCTCAATCTTCCCATCGGCCCGCTGCGGCTCGACTACGCGTTCCCGATCTCCTACGATCAATTCAGCAACGGGAAGGGCCAGTTCCAATTTGGCGTCGGCTGGAATCGGCCTTACTGAATATGAACCTTTCAGACGACATTTCTTCCGCCGGCTTGCAGCGATGCGATCGCCGATTTAAATTAGTCCTGGCAGTCGCCATGCTCGCCGTGAGCCCACTGATCCGGGCGGGCGAGCCGGCGCCGGTTTCCCCGGCGATGCTTCCCGTGCTGGGCAAATTGCCGCTTCGATTCGAGCCAGCCGCAAGTGAGTCTGAAGTTCCGGGACGCTTTATCGCCCGCGGCGCGGCGTACCACTTAACCATCGCGCCGACCGAGACCCTCATCTCGGTTCGCAAACCCGGGGTAGCCACGGACCGACCGCCCAGTCCGCCCCGGCCCGGAACGGCACCGTCATTGGTGGATTACCGCAGTCTCCGGATGGAGTTCGTGGGCGCCAATGCCGCGGCCCGGATCTCTGGCGAGAATCTACTTCCCGGCAGTGTGAATTATTTTCTCGGCAATGACCCTGCCCGCTGGCGGACGGGCGTACCCACGTATGCGCGCGTGCGCGTGGCGGACCTTTATCCGAGTATCAGTTTGATCCACTACGGCAACCCGCAGCACTTGGAATACGATTTTGTGGTCGCGCCCGGCGGCGACCCCGCGGGGATTGCCATTCGTTTTCAGGGGGCGGACCAGGTGAGCTTGGACCCGCAGGGGGATTTGGTTTTGCGTCTGGGGGCGGAGGAAATTCGGCAACCCAAGCCGTTGATTTATCAGGAGATTCAAGGCATCCGCAAGGAAATCGCCGGCGGCTATTCGCTCGCTGACCCGCAGACCGTGAAATTTGAAATTGCCGCCTATGATCACAGCCTGCCTTTGGTAATTGACCCGGTGTTGAGCTACTCGACGTTTTACGGCGGCAGCGGTGTGGATGCCGCTTGGGGTGTGGCGGTGGATACCAACGGTTTCGTTTACCTCGCAGGCGAAAGTATGGGAGGGCTGCCGACCACGGTTGGAACGTCCACCAATTCATATGGCGGGGGGCGAACCCACGGCGACGCTTTTGTGGCCAAATTTGACAACCGGGCCTCCCAAGTAGTTTACCTCGCCTACGTTGGCGGAGCGTCCGACGATGTGGCGTTGTCGCTGGCGGTGGATAGTGGCGGCAACGCCTTTATCACTGGTTACACCGAGTCCACTGATTTTCCGTGCAAGTCGGCAGTTTTCAACACCATCAGCGGCAAGCCGTATCCGGGCACGAGCGTTTACCCGCTGGACGGGTTCGTGACCAAACTGGGACCGCGGGGCACGAATTTGGTTTACTCAACGTACCTGGGTGGCAACTGGGTTGATGAAGGCGTCGGCATCGCCGTGGACCCAGCCGGTTGCGCTTACGTGGCGGGCTACACCGAGTCCACCAATTTCCCAACGGCGAACGCCAGCGGAGCTTTTCAGAACTTCGGCGGCCTCGGGGATGCGTTCGTCACCAAATTCGGTCCGGAAGGTACTAACCTCCTTTATTCGATCTTTCTGGGCGGCGACCGAATTGACGTCGGCAATGACATTGCGGCTGATATGGCGGGACTCGCCTACGTAGCCGGTTACACCGCTTCCACCAACTTTCCCGTGACATCCAATGCGGTTCAGCCTTGGAACGCTGGCGACGAGGACGTTTTTGTGACGGTGCTTGGTAACAACGGAACGAATCTGGTTTCCTCCACCTATCTGGGGGACGCGGGGAAGAATCAGGGCTACCGATTGGCGTTAGATGCCGCGGGTGGGGTTTATGTGACGGGAGCGACGAAAGATGACTCCGGCTATCCGGTCACCCCGGGAGGGCTGAATCTCGGCGGGCTTTTCCTGAGCGGCGATGGCGGGGCGAATTGGAATGCCTCCAATACTGGTTTGCAGAGCGTTGATGTCTGGTCGCTGGCGGTTAATCCCCTCGCGCCGGATCGAGTTTATGCGGGTACTTCGCGGGGTGTCGCCCGGAGCTCCAATGGCGGGCTAACCTGGAGCACGGCCATTTCCGCTTCCGCCACCAGTGCCGGCCTCGCCCCCGCAATCGCGGTTGGCTCCGTGCGGTCGCTGGTGATTGACCCCGTGGGGGCGACGAACCTATACGCGGGGACCGCCCAGGGGGTGTTCAAGAGTTCGGACGCCGGTCTGAACTGGTGGTTAATCAGTGCCAGCCTTATTGGCGATCCTTCCCCCTTCAAGCTGGCAATTGATCCGGTTGACCCGGCAATCATTTATGGCGGGGGCAATGCCGGTGTTTACGTGAGCACGAATGGGGCAACGAACTGGAGCACGGTCAATTCGGGGTTGGGTAATCTGTCCGTGCGTGCATTGGCGATTCCCCCCTCTCCGCCTGCGATGCTTTACGCGGCCACGGCGGGGGGCGTTTATCGAAGTCAGAACCGGGGTGGAAACTGGCTCGCCGCCAATACTGGGCTCACTAATCTCTCCGTCCAGGCCATTGCCATTGATCCGGTGACCCCCGCCACCGTCTATGCTGGTACGGCGGGCGGGGTTTTCAAGAGCGTCAATGCCGCCACCAACTGGGCGGCTGTCAATGCCGGGTTGAGCGTTACGAATGTGACCGCGCTGGCGATCGATCCGCTCACACCGACGACGATCTACGCGGGGACCACCAATGGGTTGTTTAAGAGCACGGATGCGGGCGCCAGTTGGAATCCCATTACCAATGGCTTTTCCGTGCCGCAGATTCTCGCAGTGGTCCCCAATCCCCAGTCGCCCAGTAATCTCTACGCCGGCACGCGGGGCACCAATTCCTTGGGGGGCGAGGACGCCTTCGTGACGAAACTGGGCACCAATGGGTATTCGGTGATCTTGGGAGGGTTCCTGGACGATCAAGGCTGGGATGTGACGGTGGACGCGGCGGGGCACGCTCATCTGGTGGGCACGACGCTGTCCACGAATTTCCCCACTCGAAACCCATCCGGTTTATTGCGCGCCACCAACGCCGGCCTCCGGGACGTGTTTGTGGCGGAACTTGGCAGCGACGGCACGACTTTGATCAATTCGGCCTATTTCGGAGGCGCGGACATGGATTCCGGCTTTGGAATCACCCTGGATGCCGTGGGCAATGCTTACATTGTGGGCGAAACGTCATCGGCGGATTTCCCCACCCGAGCGGCGCTGCAACCCATTTATCGCGGTTCCAAGGATGCCTTCCTCGCCAAGATCAGCAGCCCCGCTTTCCAGCCCGTGATTGACATTCTCGCGGTCAGCAATCAAGTGCAGCTTTCGTGGACGGCGTTGGCGGCTGAGTTCAAGCTCCAATCCAATACGAACCTTCTGGCCACCAATGGCTGGGTGAGCGCCGCCGCCCCGCCGATTCATACCAATCGCCTGCTCACGGTTTCCCTGCCGGCGACCAACGCCGCCCAGTCCTTCCGGCTCTCAAATCCGTAAACCACTCCGGTGAATGAACGTTTTCACCCTCGGGGTTGTCTGACCCGCGTAACGTTCCTGGCCCGGTGACGAGAAAATGATATTGGCGCACCCCGGGAAATCTGGTTGGCTATGCTTATGAAGAATTCGTGGAAGAAATTGATTTTGACCCTCACGCTCGGCGCCGCGCTGGCCAGCACCGCCTCGGCGCAAACCCGCATTGCCACGGTGGACTTGAGTAAGCTTTTCACCAAGTACTGGAAAACCGAACAGGCCACCAAGGCGCTGGAGGAACGCAAAGGCGACTTGGTTAAAGAGCTGGACAGCTTCAAGGACGAACAAAAGAAGCTGCTCGAGCAATACCAGAAGCTTAATGCCGAAGCCAATGACCAAGCGGTATCGAGCGAGGAGCGTGACAAGCGTAAGAAGGCCGCCGAAGCCAAGCTCAAGGAACTTCGGGAGGGCGACGAAAACATCAAACAGTTTACCGCCCGGTCCGACACCGATCTCAAGGAGCAGTTCAAGCGCATGCGCGCCAAAGTCCTGGAGGAGATCACCGAAACCGTTAATGCCAAGGCCAAAGCCGGCGGCTACAGTCTGGTGGTGGACACCGCCGCCGAAACCATCAATGGCACCCGCGTTTTCCTCTACTCCAATGGCGAAACGGATCTGACCATCGCCGTCCTGGAGCAACTCAATGCGGCGGCCCCGTTGGAAGCCACCAAGCCGGTGGCCAAACCGGCGGATGCCAAAGAGAAGAAATAATTCGGCCTTCCGCGGCGCCCGGGAGAAATATCATCGAGCCATTGAAAAACCGGAAGTCATGACTTTCGGTTTTTTGTTTCGCCCTGCCACCCCCAGCGGTTCGTGCGCCGTTTGTTGACCCAAGGCCAGCGCGCTCATCAGCCACCAAGACTCCTGCGCGGCGGCTACCATTGCCCGTCTGAGTGTGGGTACAAGCCCTTGATTCCGAATTTGACACGGTTCTTGGCGCGGCTTAGCTTCGCGACATGAAGCCGCCTCAAACCACCCCCTGTTTGGGAGGAGTGACTTCCGGTCAATATCACTGTTCGCCTCTATGACGCCGAGGCTGCTCAATAGAATCTGCGCCCGTCCAATCCTGATTTCATGGATTGTCGGAGCGTGTGTTTTGGACGCTATTGTGCTGAGGGTGACTTCCAATGGGGTGCGGCTCATCAATATCGCATCGGACTGGCAAGGATGGGCATTTCTCATTCTCGCAATAGTTGCGGCTACCGGCCTTGGCTACTTCTTGGGGATGTTCACATGCTGGCCTTGGATCAGGCCCATCTGTAGCAGGTGCAACGGAGCGCCATTCAAGCACGGAGACCATGTGATGATTCTGGTAGGGCCTTTGGGGGGCGCTACCGCGGAGGTTGAGAATCTCACAAAGGGCCAGGGTGGCTGGGATGTTGTGTGGCTGGATCTCGGACCAGAGCACAGGAAGACCTTCAGCAACATCTTTGAGGAGTATTCGCTGATGAAGACCGAGAAAGGCGAACCGGCCGCTAACTGCCGCCCGACCTCTCAGTTGCCAACATCACCGAAAACTTAGACGCCCGATTCGCTGCGGACGCCTTCGCCAGGCGGCTGTGGGTATTGCACGTTAAAAGGCCACTCGACGCCATGAAAGCAAGCCATCTCATTTTCTTTCTTGCCGTCGCCATTCTGGTGGCCGTGGTATCAGTCGTTCCGGGGAGGTATATTATCGAGGACAGGATTGACCTGACACGAGCTGAGTTCTGGCGTTTAGGTTTTGGGCCAGTTGCCATGTTGTTTGCCGTCCTATTGGTAGCTGCATCTATTGCGGCATCGCGTGGATCATTGCTGGGTTTCCAGTTGTGCTGTTGGTGGCTGCTGATCATTTCCAGCACATTTAGTGTCCTTACTATTTGCCATTTTTCGGGTGGATGGAGTCGCAACGTTATCCAGAGTTTTCTAGTATCTTGGCTCTGGTACTATATGACTCGAAATTGGTGGATTAAACGTGTCACCTAGCCAGATCGCTGCTCGCGCCGAGATAAACTCGGGATGTGAGAATAGAGGAGACACCTCTTGAAACATGTCAACGTTACCCAGTGGGTGAGAGGCAGACTCAAGTCCCACCCGACCAACGGCTAGCCACCCGGTCGG
>JADLHS010000490.1 GCA_020848635.1 Limisphaerales bacterium | reverse complement strand
GCCTTGTGGAGTCGTTAACTGCAAGGTCTTTGGTCCGCAAGGACCATCGCTGACGAACCGTATGAGTGAATTGCTCACGTACGGGTCTGTGGGGGGCGGCGGGAGCAATCCCGCCCCCTACCCGGCAGGCAACGCCGGGATCGCGTCTCTGTTTGCAATCGAACATCTTTGCCCCTGCCCGACTGAGCCGGACCGTTCGGAAACGTGAAACTCGCGATACCCATCCTCAGCGTGCTCCTGATCGCAACTTGTGCCGTGGCTGATCTTCAGTTGAGCGTGGACACAGAGTACCCGAAGCGACTCGAACTGAAGATCCCAGTGGTAGAGGATTCCGACTTCAAGATACACACGTCGTTTGGTCGTGGCGATTTCTTTGCCGCTACTGGCCATGTCGGTCGCATTACCGGATCGGGGACGAACCGCGTGATCAATCTCACCTATGGCTTCGACTACAGGTTCGGCGATTCGCATGGCTCTGCCACCGGTGCCACATCGGAACAGCCCCTTGCCAGTCCATACTCGGTCCGAATCATCTCGTCGATTTTGGCTGCCAACCCAGCATTCGTCATTCGCGAAGTCCCGCCACCAGTTTCGCCACAGACGTGGTTCACAAACCGAACGCTGCTCACGAATTTCACGCTGAACGTATCCACCAATGCAACCGAGAAGACGAACGCAAGATAGTCGGATCACTACAAACCACGGCGCACAACAAGCGGATCCACCGAACCCCGCGATAGCGCCGTGGTTTGCAGTCGAGCGTCACTGGCGCGGGGTCACTGATCCGGAGCGTTCGGCGAGCAGAACATGAAACTCGACACCCGCCTTTACACACAGAGCGCGATAATTCTTGCGCCAGTGGCCCTTGCAGTGTGGCTTGCATTTAGGCGCTCGATGCACACCAGCCGGAGCCGGCGCCTCTTGGTGTCTGCTTTTCTAGCCCTTGCCGTCGCACCAACTGGCTGGCAGGAAGGCGATTGCTTCTGGGTTTACCCTGCAGCACCGATGCTGTTGTTCATTGGTGCGGGCGCACTTGATGGAATTCAGATCGCCGCGCTCTTCGGACTGCTGCCGATAGTCTGCCTCACAGCACTGATCTTTGCTGCGTTCAGCCTGCGGCTCCCACCCAGCCGCACACCATGAAAGCGCCTAACCTCCATTAAGCCCGAGCGGTCAACAGGCAAAATGGTTCCGTTGCGGAAAAGTTTACTTTTCCGTTTTAGCGACTCAGGAACGGGAGCTCCGACTTAATTTCGCTTCACAGCTCGGAGGCTGGGCCTCCGGCTAAACGCCTATACGGACTAAGTCGAGTCGGCCAGAGCCGTGGGCCCTTCCCGCCGGGCTTTGGCCACCGCCGCCGCTTGACCAACTGCCGGGCCCGGCCTAGAGTCGGTTCATGGATCAGCCGCCGATGACCCCCATCCGCCAAAAGCTGATCGTTCCATTCGCATATCATCCCAAACGGCAGGATATGCAGACCGGCATAATTCCTTGTTCGGTGACCACCATATTATGAAACCTCTTCTCGCAATTCAGCTCATCGTCGCACTCGTTGGCCTCCTCCCGTGGGGGGCCGAGGCAGCCGAGTTTGATTTTTATGGGCGGTTCACCAGCCTTATCGAGACAAACCGATTCGGTCCGGCTCTGACAAACAGCACCCTATCGTTGAGCAAGATCGCGCAAAGCGGCGAGATCGCTGGCGTGAAGCTCGGCACCGGAATGTCGGCTGCTGTGGAGCGGTGGGGAAAACCACGCAGTTTTTATGCTTCTTGTGGCGGAGGCCCTTCCTTGATGTTCGGTCATGGGACCTTGAACTTCCGGGGCAACAAGGTCGTCCGAGTCTCTATTTCCCCCCAACACCATCCCCGGCCTCCGTTTTGAGAGTGGCCTTGCAGCAACGAACACACCGGCTCAATTTGCCAAGGTTCTTGGCCTCCCTGTACCCGGCCCGGCGCGATGGGAACTCACCTTCGAGTCCACGAATGGAGTAATGGAGCTGCGCTGGAACCATTTCGCCATCGGTGGTTGGCAGCTAAGCCGGCTGAGTTTTGGGCCTCCGGAAATTGCACAAGACGGGATCCGTTGAGGGGAGGTTCCATGCCCAAGCAGGTCAGCATATCACCGAACCACCGGGCTTCACTGGACGCGGCGGTCGCGTTCAGTTTACATTTCGGAAGCCGCTGGCGCCGCGCCAGTGAGCCCGAAAGTTGGGCTGCCATGCGTCTCACGCTTCCATTCGTGTGTCTGTTGTTAGGTGGTTGCGCAGTCTTTTTCACCGAGGGCGAGCGCGAGCTTGGGGTCATCCAGCCGCAGCCAGATACCAACGTTATCATTCGTGCTGTTTTGCCGCGTGATGCTCGGTCCATCAGGTTCACATCCGTCGCGCCCATTCCGAGCGGTCAAGGTGAGCAGAGAGTTACAGTCACGCTCGCGAATACTTCCACCAGAGCCATTGAGCTTGGGCCGGGAGCGGTTTCCGCCGTTGCGCCACACAGCAGTTTGCAGCTATTTGAGGGCAGTTTATCCGCGCTTGTCGGTGGCAGAGGATTCGTAGTTTCTACTTTATCAAGGCGAGCTTCATGCGAGCTGCACATTCTGTTTGCATCAGCGCCGAGCCTCTTTGCGCCGATTCGAGTTCTTTGTTGGCGATCGTCACCACCGTTATGAGTCAGTTTTTCGAGAGGAAGCCCAACACCTCTTAAGCCCGTGCGGTCAACAGACAAAATGAGTTCCGGCCGGGAAAGTTTACTTTTCCGTTTGGCGGCTCGGGAACGGGAGCTCCGACTTAATTTCGCTTCACAGCTCGGAGGCTGGGCCTCCGGCTAACCAGCGCGGCAAAAGCGTCGTCCGAATGGTCCTTCAAGTACTGTCGCAACAGGGCGCTGTCATCCGATGATTGCATTCCTTAGTAAGTGTGCGCCGACCGGCAAAAACCGACAATTTATTTGCAGTCGCTTGTTTTCGGGCATGACCAAGTTTCCCTGCGGGCGTCGGGCATGAGAATGCTCCACAATTGAAGACGACAAAATGCTTGACGTGGCGGCCAACTGTACTGTATGTGTTAATACAGTAACCGTGGCCTTAAACATAACCATCAACACTGGCTCAAGTGTTCCGATCTACAAACAGATCACGGAGCAGGTGCGGCTGGCCGTGGCGACCGGCAAGCTGGTGGTGACGGATCAGTTGCCGAGCGTGCGCGTCCTGGCGGAAAGCCTGGTCGTGAACCCAAACACAGTTGCCCGGGCCTACGCCGATCTGGCGCGCGAGGGTTTAATTGAAACGCGGCCGGGTCGCGGAGTCTTCATCATTCCGAAACGCAAGGTGATGTCCCGCGAAGAGGGCCGCCGCCGGCTGGAGCCACTTCTCAACACGCTTATTAGCGAAGGGCTGGCGATGAACTTTTCCCCTGACGAATTGCAGGACGCGTTCGAGAAAAAACTCAGTCAGTGGCAGAACGAGAAAGGTGGCAAACAATGAGTGATCAACCAGTGATTCGCACGCGCGGTTTGACGCGATATTTCGGCGCCAAGTGCGCCGTCCATGACCTGAGTCTGGAGGTGCCGCGCGGCTGCGTTTTCGCCTTCCTGGGCCGCAACGGCTCGGGGAAAAGCACCACGATACGAATGTTGCTTGGTCTGCTGCGGCCGGATCGGGGTGAGGCCAGTGTGCTCGGAACTGACAGCCGGCAACTGCCCCCCGAACTACGGGCGCGCATTGGTTATCTTACCGAGGAGCACCAGTTGTACGGTTGGATGAGCGTTCGCGAAGCGGGCGACTTTCAATCGGCGTTCTATCCCCGGTGGAACGAGAAAATCTTCCGCGGGGTGATTGGCCACTTCGGACTCAAGCCGGAGGCGCGGGTGAAACATCTTTCTCGCGGCATGCGAGCCGGCCTGTGTCTCGCCTTGACGCTCGCCCCGGATCCAGAACTGTTGATTTTGGATGATCCGGCCTTGGGGCTGGATCCCGTCGCCCGGCGTTCACTGGTCGAATCCATGATATATCTTACGCGGCGTTCCGACCGGACGATCTTCTTTTCTTCGCATCATTTGAGCGATGTGGAGCGGGTGGCGGATTACCTCGCCGTGCTGGACTACAGCGTGTTGCGCGCGTGTTGTCCGTTGGAGTCGTTCCGCACCAGTGTCCAGGAAGTGCAAATGCGCTTTGCCGGAGTGCCACCGCCGTTGCCGACCATTCCCGGTTTTCTCCAAGCGTTTCGGACCGAGCATGAATTGCGCGTCACCTGTGTCCATTACAATAGGGAAACGGAAAAGGCGTTGCGCTCGCTCCAACCCGTCGCCATGGAGATGGTGCCGCTCGGGCTGGAAGAAGCTTTTATCAGCTACCTGGGCGAGCGCGGGGAGAAGACATTCATCTTGTCGGATACGGAGGTGGCATCGTGAAGCAGCTCATCTTCAAGGAACTCCGCGAGCAATTCAAAGTAGCAGTGCTGGGCCTGGTCATTCTTACGCTCATGGTTTCCCTGGCATTTGCCGCCTATGGCACCCAGCTACAGCAAGTGGTGTGGTCCATGGGGCAGAAGACCTCAGATAGCCTTCAACCATTGCTGAGGAACGATCTCCTAATCCAGGTGTCGTTTTTCTGCGCGATCTTCGGGACGTTGCTGGGATGGTTGCAGATTCGGGCGGAGAAGCACCCGGATCTCTGGGCGTTTCTGGTGCATCGACCGATCCCTCGGACCACTATTTTGCGGAGCAAAGTAGTGGCCGGGTTGCTTCTGTATTTGGCGGGAACGGGTTTGCCGCTGTTCGGCTTGATCCTCGTGGTTTCCATCCCCGGGAATGTGGCGGCGCCATTCGAGTGGGCGATGGCGTTGCCGCTCACCTCGATTTGCCTGGTCGGGATGGTTTATTACTTCGCTGGCCTGCTGACGGGACTCCGCCAAGCGCGTTGGTTCGCCAGCCGTGGATTCGGCTTGGGCTTGGCCGTGATCGCGAACTGCAGCTTGTTCGCCATGCCGGAGTTCTGGCACGCCTTGCTCATCATCGTGGTGGCGGGCACGTTGCTGGCCTTGACGGTTTGGGGCAGCTTCCAGACCGGCGGTTTTTACCGCGATCAACCGGTTGCGGGCAAGGTGGCACTGACTCTGGCTTCCACGGCCTCCGTTTTGGTGCTCATCGGGCTGTTATTCGCCCTTTCGATAAATTTTCTGGCATCGCGCGGCGGCTACACCTATTCGCACTACCAATTGACGCGGGAGGGGAAGATTCTCCGGGTCACGCAGCGTGGCTTTGATGAAGCCGATATCACGGACCTCGACGGCCAGCCGGTGCTGGATGAAAAAAACGGCCGGAAAATCACATTGAAGGATCTCCAGCAGCGATATGCCCAAGGCGTCTCCGCATCAGTGGATGTGGAGCAACGTGCCCGTCGCAACAACCAAGTCGGGGAAAGTTTTTTTAATCTCGCGCGCTTCTTCAGCCCTTGGCGCGTGCAGGACAAGATCCTTTGGTATCTGACTGCCGATGGGCGACTGGTGGGCTACCATGGCATCAGCCGCCGATACGCGGGCACGCTCGTGCCCCGTGGCACCGGGGGCAGTGGGGTGGTCGATGATTCCCGCTTCCTGCTGCCACAGAACTATCGTTACAGCTATCTAAACAACTACAATATCATGCAGCCCGGAGTGCTCGCGTCGGCTAAGACCGCTTATGTGGTGGACTTGGAAAAGCGCGAACTTAAACCTCTGCTCACGGTCACGAACGGCGATGCCATCCACGGCTTTTCCGAGGCCACCTCCGTGATTGCTCCCGCGACGAACGCCTCCGTACTCATTCTGACTCGCAAATTTATTCGCCTCCTAGATCTCGAAGGTGGAACCAAACTGCAGCTGCCGTATATGCCGTCATTTCCGCAATATCCGACTGTGAGCGTCTTCCGGTACGAACTCACCAACTTCGTCGTGCGCTTGGAACCGGATTATTTTGAAAACAAGATATCCGGCGGGAAACTCCTCAGCCGCGTCGAATGGGTGAACCAGGACGGGAGCATCCGCAACGCAAAGGACCTGCCGAAACTGCCGGAACCAGCCCAGAACAGTCGCGCGGAGCGTTTCCTCATCCCGCTCATGCCGCCCCCATTTCCACCGTGGTCGTGGGACGAGCCCTACCGAATTTGGAATCTGCTGCGCATCCTACCTGCGGCCCTCTGCGTCGGCGTGGGTTGGTGGCTGGGGCGGCGCAACAATTTCACGCCGAAGGCCCTTGCAGGGTGGGGAATCTTTCATCTGTTGCTTGGTCTGCCCGGTTTCCTGGCGTTTCTCGCGGTGCAGGAATGGCCCGCCACGGAGCCCTGCCCAGGCTGCAAAAAGATGCGGGTGGTGGATCGGGAAAGTTGCGAACACTGCGGAGTGAGCTTCGCTCCGTCGGAGAAGACCGGCACGGAAATCTTCGAGCCACTCATCTAACCCGATAAGAATCCGGGGAATCTTTGGGCCATCAACAAACCAGAGCTTGATCGCGACCAGGCACTTTTTCTAGTCGCGTCATAAGAGAAGCATGAAATCAGATACCAAGCCAAAATATCAGGCGAATTCGCCAGAACGCAACCGGGAGAAAACGCTGCGATGTTGGTGGCAAAACCCTTTAGAATAGGGGTTTTTTGAAACTGAGGAAGTGGTGCATCCGGCAGGACTTGAACCTGCAACCTTCTGATCCGAAGTCAGAAGCTCTATCCAATTGAGCTACGGATGCTTTTTGAAGTGATTTATAGAATATTACAACTTTTCGTTTTCCACTGGTGCATCATACGGCATGCTGACGAAGTGCTGAGGTGGCATGAAATTGTCTGCCAAATTTCGCGCAAACCGCCACTGAACAACCGGAGATTGTCTGGCTTCCAAATTGGCATTGCGCAGACATCACAAGGGAACCCTACTCGGAGCACTAGAGGAGGTCAACTCCGCCATCATAGTATCGCCACAACGCGCTCGTTTTTGGCCAGTTGGACGGATTGGCCACCGTAATGCCGACTCCGTCATTATCCTGAATTACTGCGTCCACAAAAAAGACGTGTTGGTTACGCAGATCAAGGTCACCCAATCCAGCCTTTCCCCGGCCCCTTGCTATTTGAAATGCGAGGTGGGGCTGCGTGCCGTTGCACGAAGCACAGAAGAATTCGGCGAATCTCGCCGCTCGCCGAATTGCGTGGGCAGCAGCCGGAAAGGATCCGGCAGTAACTGGTTCAGTAATTGATCTCCACGGCCACGTTACCCTTCAGGTGGTGCAGTTTTACAATTTCTTTTAAGGGGTCAAAATCTCTCCAGTTCTTATCGTTCACAATGACGTTCTTGATCGGCGCTGCCTGGGGATGGCGCAGCCGCAACTGAACTTCTTTCACCGATCTTCGCGAGGGCAGCTTGACGGTTGCAGTGATCTTGCCGTGGTCCACGTCAGAGACGATCTCGTAGTTCAACAAACCAAAGTGCGTGGGCGCGTTCTTCACTGAAAGCTTTTTGCCTTGTTCCAGCCAAGCCCTGGGCGTGGCGCGGGCTAGCCAAAGACTCTGGCCGTCTTCCATCACCAACAGGTTGCGGAAGCGCTCCAGGAACGCGGCCTCCTCGAAGATTTTGTCCGGCGGACCGTGGACGGCATGCTCATTGAAGATATAGCCATCGTTCGGAAGGATGTCTATGGCATAGCAATTCAAAAACGAACGGAGGAAGACCGGAATGTCATCGCCCGCCAAATGCATATTCGAGGCGCGTTCCAGTCCGCCTTGATACTGCCAGCCAGCCTGGAACCAATCCCGATCACCCACGTTCTGGTTTTCCAGGAGCAGCCGATCCTCCAACACATCGAGATAGCCCTGCACCCGCACATCGTTCGGGGGCAGCAAACCCGCCGGACTCACCAGCGCCGCCGCCGATTGGACCGTTTCCCAATACAACGGGCCGACATGCGAGCCAGAGCCATCACGCTGCCAACCCCACGCTCCCGTGCCCAGACCGCGCACGTAGCAGGCGAATGGAATGACTGAATGGAAGGTGCCGTCGCGCACGGGCGCGACCGGCGAAAGCGCAATGGACCGTTCCACCGCCGCGCGCAGGTCTTTGCGATACGCTTCCGCCTCGGCTGCGAGTTGAGCGCCACCCTGAGGGTCAATCACTGCTAGTGTAGCCGCAAGGCGCGAGACCGACGCCCAATAGTAGGCTTCGCACTCGTAGAATTGCATCCACAAGCCACCGCTATCCG
>JADLHS010000489.1 GCA_020848635.1 Limisphaerales bacterium | reverse complement strand
TCGGGGGTTGGGTTCATCGCCGCCACGAGCATGAATTGCGACGGGAAGGTCATCGTGCCGGCGGCGCGCGAGATGGTCACCCGGCCCTCTTCGAGCGGTTG
Source organism: Limisphaerales bacterium (assembly GCA_020848635.1). GTDB lineage: Bacteria > Verrucomicrobiota > Verrucomicrobiia > Limisphaerales > JADLHS01 > JADLHS01. The sequence continues at coordinate 12,100 of JADLHS010000489.1, read as the reverse complement.
CCGCATCGTCTCCAGCACGCTGCGCTTGAACTCCGGCAGTTCGTCGAGAAACAATACGCCATGGTGCGCGAGCGAAATCTCGCCGGGGGTGGGATTGATGTTGCCCCCGAGCAACCCCGCATCGCTTGCCGTGTGATGCGGCGCGCGAAAAGGACGGCGCGTCACCAAACCCACGCCCGCCGGCAGCAGGCCCACAATACTGTGAATCTTCGTCGTTTCCAATGCCTCCGCAAGGGTTAGCGGCGGCAGGATCGAGCCCAGCCGCTTGGCGAGCATGGACTTTCCGGTGCCGGGCGGACCGATCAGCAGAACATTGTGGCCCCCGGCCGCGGCAATTTCCAAGGCCCGCTTCACGGATTCCTGACCCTTGACCTCGGCGAAATCCGCGTCGTCCTCCAGCGGCTGATCGAAGAGCTTGGCCACGTCCACCTTGGTCGGCGTGATGCGAATCTCCCCTTCCAGAAATTGCGCCGCTTCACGGAGATTTTGCACCGGGATGACTTGCAGCCCGTCCACGACCGCCGCTTCGGCGGCGTTTTCGGCGGGCACCAACACGCCGACTTTGCCCTCGGCCTTGGCGCGGAGCGCCACCGCCAGCACGCCCTTGCATGACCGCACGGCGCCGGTGAGCGCGAGTTCGCCCACCGCGATGAAGTTGTCGAGCTGGTCGGTTTCGATTTGTTCACTGGCCGCCAGCATGCCAAGGGCGATGGGGAGATCGAAACTGGGCCCTTCCTTTTTTACGTCGGCGGGCGCGAGGTTGATGGTGGTGCGACCGTAGGAAAACTTGAAGCCGGAGTTGGTCATCGCGGTCGTCACCCGGTCACGCGATTCTTTCACCGCCGCATCCGGCAGGCCGACGATGACAATGATCGTCTCGCCGTAACCGGCATTGACCTCAACCTCGACGGGATACGCTTCGATGCCGTTGACCGCAGCGGAGCAAACGCGGGCTAACATGCGCCAAGCATAGCCAGAGGGATGATTTGATGGCAAAGCCTGAAATCAAAGACCCTGGCGAGCGGGGCGCCAGAATGCCACTGCCCCCGGAACGCCGTCTTCAGGCGGCAGCAACGGGGACCAACCGGTTGTGGCCGCGTGAACGCGGCGTTCCGCTCCTTCCGCTGGCGCAACTTTGGGGGCGGTGTCACGATGCGCCCCAGGCGAGCGGGGCGCCGACACCCCGCCGTGGTCGCAGCCCGGAATATTTGCATTGTCTTCCCGCGGCCTTGCTTGCTATGACTCCTTCCACAACCTATGGAACTCACCTACACAATCCGTGGCGCGGATGGCAATGAATACGGGCCGGTGACTTTGGAGCAAATCACCGCGTGGGCCCGGGAAGGCCGCGTGCAATCGCAACAGGAGGTCCGGCGCAGTGACATGGAACACTGGTCGCCCGCCGGGAGTTTTTCCGAATTGCATCCCGTGTTTGCTGTCCCCGCCAGCGTCGCGGCGCCAAGTATCCCAGCGACCCCGACGCCCCTGCGCGATCAGGCAACGGAGGCCCAGTTGAAATCCGGCGCCTCTTGGTTCTACTGGATTGCCGGACTATCGCTCATCAATTCAATCGCGGCGTTCACCGGCAGCGATTGGCGATTCATCCTTGGCCTGGGCATCACCCAGGTTTTTGATGCGTTTGGCCGTGACCTTGGGAGTGGGGGTAAAGCGATGGTACTGACGCTCGATTTGCTCTCCGCCGGTGCTCTGGTCCTATTCGGGGTCTTTGCGCACAAACGTCACCTGTGGGCCTTTGTGGTAGGCATGGTGCTGATTGCGCTGGACGGGTTGATCTTCCTCATTGCCCAAGACTGGTTGGGCGTCGGATTCCACGTCTTCGTCCTCTATTGCCTCTTTCGCGGGGCCAAAGCCTGCCGTGAATTAAACGCCGCTTGAGCCAATTCGCACCCTACCCGCTCACACATTACCGCGGATCGCTTCAACCCAGCTTTTTTCGCAGACCTTCCGCGATTTGAATAAAAACCTGTCCCGGTGATTGATCCGGTGCGGACACCACAATTGGCACGCCCCGGTCGCCCCCTTCGCGGATGGCGGTGAAGAGCGGCACTTCACCGAGGAACGGAATGTTCAGCCGCTCGGCCTCGCGCCGGCCGCCGCCATGGCCGAAAATCTCGACGCGCTCGCCGTTGGGCGTGATGAAATAACTCATGTTCTCCACGATGCCGAGCATCGGCACATTCACCTTCTCGAACATGGCAATGCCTTTGCGCACCACGCCCAGTGACGCTTCCTGCGGCGTGGTCACGATCACGCCGCCGTCGAGCGGCACGGTCTGACAGAGGGTAAGCTGCGCGTCACCGGTGCCGGGCGGCAGGTCCACGAGCAGAAAATCCAGTTCGCCCCAGTCCACCACGGTGATGAACTGCTGAATCGTCCGCTGGATCATCGGCCCGCGCCAGATGACCGGCTGATCGTCGTTCAACAGGAACCCCATGCTCATCAGCTTCACGCCATGGCTTGCGGGCGGCACCATCTTCTCGTCGGCGTTCAACCCCGGGCGTTGGTTGATGCCCATCATGAGCGGTATGCTCGGTCCGTAAATATCGCAGTCGAGCAGGCCAACGCGGGCCCCAAGGTGCGCGAGCGCGCAGGCCAGATTCACCGACAAGGTGGACTTGCCCACGCCGCCCTTGCCGCTCGCGACCGCCACAATGCGTTTGATGCCGGGCACGCGATTCTGATTGGCCCACGGGCTGGGGCCGGCCGGCGCACCCGCCGCGGCGGCGGGTTGTTTGACTTCGACGTGGACATGCGTCACCCCGGGCAATGCTTTCAAGATACGCTCGCTCTCCGCCTTGATCTGTTGGCCGGCTTCGGCATTGGCTGACGTGAGTTGCATGGAAACACTCACCGCGCCTTCGTGGGCGGTGACCGCTTTGATCAAGCCAAAGGATATGATGTCGCGCGAGTAGCCGGGATATTTGACGGCTTTAAGCGCATTGAGAATATGTTCTTGTGAGAGTGTGCTCATGAGCGCGCTCAAGTTGCCAAGCCGCCGCGAGAACGCAAGCGCACTTCCGCCGCCGGGTGAAATCTGAAGGGGCGAGCGACCTTCATTTTCCACGCTTAGTCTGCCCGCATGAATCCAAGCGCCGCGATTTACCGGACTGATCAAGGGTGAACTGATGATTCGGCCGAAGACCAAAACCAAACTGTCCGCATTCTTCGGCGTGACAGGCGAGGGCGTTGTGGATTAAACCATCCCCATGCGAACACTCCTGATCGGCATTGACAGCGGCACGCAATCCACCAAAGCCCTCGTGGTGGACGCCCGCGACGGCAAAGTCGTCGGCGCGGCGTCCCAAGCTTATGACCTGATCCCAAACCTTCCGCCCGGCGCGAAAGAACAACATCCCCACACCTGGCGCGATGCCACCGCCGCCGCGATTCGTTCCGCGCTGCGGCAGGCCAAGGCCGTCGCGGCTGACGTCGCGGCCATCGGTGTGAGCGGCCAGCAGCATGGCTTCGTGCCGCTCGACAAGGCCGGCGAGGTCATCCGCCCGGCCAAACTTTGGTGCGACACTTCCACCACGGCTGAGTGCGAGGAAATCACGGAGAAACTTGGCGGGGCGAAGAAGTCCATCAAGGCGCTTGGCAACGCGGTATTGCCCGGCTTCACCGCCCCAAAAATCCTCTGGCTGAAAAATCACGAGCCGAAAAATTTCGCCCGGCTCGCCACGGTAATGTTGCCCCACGACTACCTGAACTTCTGGCTCACCGGCGAGTGCGTGATGGAATACGGCGACGCCAGCGGAACGGCGTTGTTGAATGTGCGGAGCCGCCGCTGGGCGAATTCCGTCCTCGAAGCGATTGATCCGGAGCTGGTCGACAAGTTGCCCCGGCTGATTTCGAGCGAGGAACCGGCGGGTCGCCTGCAAGCCGACACCGCCCGCGCGCTGGGCTTGAACCCCGGCGTGCTCGTGAGCGCGGGCGGCGGCGACAACATGATGGGCGCCATCGGCACGGGCAACACCCGGCCGGGCCTCGTGACGGCGAGCTTCGGCACCAGCGGGACGATATACGCCTGCGCGGCCAAACCCGTGGTGGATCCCGCGGGCGAAATTGCCGCCTTCTGCGATTCCACGAATCACTGGCTGCCGTTGCTTTGCACGATGAACGTGACCGTCGCCACCGAAATGATGCGGGCGGATTTCGGTTATTCCCACGAGCAATTCGAACAGAAGGCCGCGAAAGTTCCACCGGGGGCCAACGGTCTGTTGCTCCTGCCCTACCTCGAAGGGGAGCGGACACCGAACGTCCCGGCAGGGAGCGGCGTGATGCTCGGCATCAACCCGCGCACGTTCAGCGCCAGTCATTATTGCCGCGCGGCGATGGAAGGCGTGACCCTCGGCATGAATTACGGGCTGCGCCGCCTCGCCGAACTCGGCGTGAAAGCCAGACAAATCCGCGCGACCGGCGGCGGCGCGAAATCCAAACTCTGGCGGCAAATCATGGCGGATGTGTTCAATGCCGAAGTGGTGACGCTCAAAGTGAGCGAAGGCGCGGCGTACGGCGCGGCGTTGCAGGCGCTCTGGTGCTGGCGCTTGCAGCAAGGCGAGAAGGCAAGTATCAGCGACATCACGGATGAGTTTGTCGAGTTGAATCGGGCCGAGACCGCCGAACCGGTCGCCACCGCGGTGGCGACGTATCGTGAGTTGCAGGCAATCCAGGACGAGACCTCCCTCGCCCTCCGTGGCGTATTTACGAAGCATCGGCGGTTTGTGGTGTCCCGGCCATGAATGACGAATCTACGCAACGGTTGGAACGCATCGAAGCGCACCTGACCCACCTGGAACATCAGGTGGAGCAACTGAATGGCGTGCTCATTGAGCAGGGCAAGGTCGTGGAGCTGTTAAAGCGGCAAGCCCAACGGCAATCGGCGACCTTGGAGGCCATCGAACTGGAGCGTATCAAGGCCACCAACCCCAATCCGCCGCATTATCAGTGATAGTGCAGTTGACGTGAGGTGGCGGATACGACTGCGTTGTCCCGGTTGTCCGCCTCGGCACCTCGGCGCCTACGGACTTCAGTTGCTCGACTTCACCCGCGCGTTTGCTAACTTCGCAGGGTGAGTTTTGTTGTTGAATTCAATTCCCTACCGCTGACCGCGCTCGTGAAGCAGTCGCAGGGCACGGACCCGGACATGGTGCACGCCTCGCTAGCCCGGGCGTCCTTATCGTTGGCGGACTTCGCACAATTGATTTCGCCGGGGGCGGCGCCGCTTTTGGAAGCCATGGCGCGGCGGTCACAGGCGAAGACGCAACAACGCTTTGGGAAAACCATTCGCCTGTTCGCGCCGCTCTACCTTTCCAACGAGTGCATCAACAACTGCAAATACTGCGGCTTTTCCCGCGACAATCCAATCCTGCGCGTGACCCTGTCCGTGGCGGAAGTCATGCGCGAGGCGCATGCGCTGGCGGCGGAGGGTTTTCGCAATATCCTGCTCGTGGCGGGGGAACACCCCAAGTTCGTCTCCAACGGTTATCTCGCGGAATGTGTCGCGGCGCTGCACTCCGAGTGGCCAGGCATTTCGCTCGAAGTCGGGCCGATGGCAACGGAAGAATATCGCTCGCTCACCGCCGCCGGGGCAGATGGGCTGGTGGTGTATCAAGAAACCTACGACCGCGCGATTTACGACGATCTCCATACCGCCGGACCGAAGAAGAATTTTGATTGGCGGCTCGAAACGGCGGAGCGGGCTTACGCCGCCGGGTTTCGCCGGCTGGGCATTGGCGCCCTGTTCGGATTGGCGGACTGGCGGTACGAGGCGTTGTGCGTCGCGGCCCACGCAGATTACTTGCTGCGGAATTGCTGGAAGGCGCAGGTCACGATTTCGCTGCCACGGCTGCGTCCATGCGCGGGCGAGTTCCAACCGCTGACCCACATGACCGACCGCGAACTGGCGCAGCTCATCTGCGCGTTTCGGTTGATGTTTCCGGACGTGGGACTAGTGCTCTCGACGCGCGAACCGGCAAAGTTGCGCGATGGCCTGATTCCGCTCGGCATCACGCTGGTGAGTGCGGGCAGTCACACCGAACCGGGCGGCTACACTGGCGCGGGCAAGGAAAAGATTCATCACACCGAGCGCGGGCGCATTGTGGAACTGGCGTCCGGCGCGAGCGAATGGGCGGCGGTGGCGGATCACGCCACCAACGCCACCGGCCAGTTTGAGATCGCCGACGACCGCTCCGCCCAGGAAGTCGCCACCCTGATCCGTCAACTCGGCTACGAACCGGTGTGGAAGGATTGGGACGCGGCGTTGATGAATTAAATGGCTCGCCGGTGCCCCTGGGGGGAAGGCGCGGTGATCCCCGCGCCTCGGGGCTCTCCATGTGGCCCGGGCGCGGTTTTCCGATGCGCCCTCCGCGGTCAGTTTAAGTCGAACAACAAGACCTGAGCTGCGGTTTTGCCAAGAATGTTCAGAGCCTCTTCTTGGCCAACCGCCGCGGCGTCGCCTGCCTCCAAACGCTGGCCATTCAATTCCACCGCCCCCTCGGCGACGTGAACCCACGCATGCCGGGCTGGCCGCAAGGCGTGCGAGACGCTTTCGCCCGTGCGCAGTTTGGCAAGCCACAGATCCAGGTCCTGATGCACGGCGATGGAATCCGCCCGTCCCGATTTGCTGGCAATGAGATGGAGCTTGCCGGTCGTGGCCTTGGCCATGGCTTTCTCCGCATAACGCGGCGCCACGCCCTTGCGATCTGGCAGAATCCAGATTTGCAGCAGGTGGGTCGTTTCACCGGCGGAGGGATTGAATTCGCTGTGCGTCACGCCCGTGCCGGCCGCCATATATTGAAAATCGCCGGTGCGAATGATCCGCCCGTTGCCCATCGAATCTTTGTGCTCCAGTTCGCCCCCGAGCACGTAGCTGATGATCTCCATGTCGCGATGCGGGTGCATGCCGAAGCCGCCGCCCGGTGCGATGCGGTCATCGTTGATCACGCGCAGCGTCCGGAAACCCATGTGCTGCGGATCGTGATACTCCGCGAAGGAGAAGCTGAAGTAACTGTCCAGCCAGCCGTGGTTGGCGTGGCCGCGATCTTCGGATTTTCGAATGGTCATCATCTGGATGCGCTTTCTCTTGCTGCCCGGCCGGTTCGTGGCCGGATCAAATAACTCCATCTATGTAACGCACCCGGCGGTTCGCCGCCCAATACTTTGTTCCTCGCGCCGTGATGCTTTTCCGGCATAATGCCGCCCGTGGAACTGCGACACCTGCGCTACTTTGTGGCTGTGGCCGAACTCTTGAATTTCACACAGGCCGCCCGACGCCTCCGTGTGGCGCAACCCGCCCTCAGCCGCCAGATCCGTGACCTCGAAGCGGAACTCAGTGTCCCGCTGCTGGAACGCGGGCCGCGCGCCGCGAAACTCACCGAAGCGGGCGCGACCTTTCTGGAGGAAGCCCGCGCCATCCTGCAACGCGCCGACGAAGCGGTGAAACTCACCCGGGCCGTCGCGCGCGGGGAACGCGGCGAAATCCAGGTCGGTTACGCGCCGTCCTTGACGACGGAGGTATTGCCGTGCGCGCTGCACAGTTTTCACAATACCGCGCCGGGCGTGCATGTGAAGCTGCACGACTTGTCCAGCGAGGAAATGTTGCGGGGCGTGGGCGCCGGCCGGTTGCACCTGGGCTTGATGGCCCGCCCGTCCGAACGGGCGTTGTCCGGATTGAAGTTTGAGCGGTTGCGGGAATACCCCATCTGCGTGGCCCTGCCGCCCGCCCACCGTCTGGCGCGCGGGCGGCAGGTTGCGTTCAAGCAAATTGCCGAGGCGCCACTCGTGGCCTATTCCCGCGCCGAGTATCCCGAATACCACGCGATGCTGACAAAGTTGTTTGCCGGGACGGGACGCACCCCCCGGCTCGTTGAGGAACACGACAGCGCTGCGAGTTTGATCGCGGCGGTGGAAATCGGACGCGGACTGGTCATCGTGCCGGCCTGTCTGGGCATGCTGGCAGGCGGTCGGCTGAAATTGCGCCCCTTGCACCCGCCGCCCCCGCCGATCCAGTTGGTTGCCGTGTTCGATCCGCAGCGTTTGACCGGCGCGGCGGTCGGGTTTCTCGCCGCCGCGCGCTCCGCGGAAGACCACCGCCCGGGGTCGAACGCGCGCCCTCGCTCTCGCTCGCGGTGAGCCGGTGGGCTTCCCGCCGGTCATCGCCCGCCGCCATGCCGTCCGCTCTGCGTGGCAAGATTCCCCTCCCGATCCACGCGGGCCTTCCCCGCCTTGCGCTAAAGGCCTCATGTGGGTCACTACTCAACGACACCGCCCCGGAGACCTAACCTCAAGTCGTCTTCGTGAATTCGCGCGGGTCTGGGGGAAATCCCCGGAGTTTTCGCTTGCGCTATCCCGTCCAGATGCTTAACTCATCCCTGTTGATCCCGCTGGCGATGCCGGCAAGTTTGAATCCGAACGAAACAATGATTTTACAACCGATGAGGGTGCCTTGAGTCGCCCTTTCTCTCCACGCGGTAATTCCCCCGTCTCGTTCATTCGGATCAATGGGAAAATTCGCGCCCGCGAAGTGCGCGTTATCGGCATTGACGGCAATCAGCTCGGCGTGATGTCGCTGAACGACGCCATCAACCTCGCGCGCCAGAGCGCCGTGGATCTCGTCGAGATTGCCCCCAACGCCGTGCCGCCCGTCTGCCGGGTCGTGGACTTCGGCAAGTTTCGCTACGAACAGGCCAAGAAGGACAAGGAGTCCAAGAAACATCAGCACGCCTCCACCGTCAAGGAAGTCCAGCTCAGTCCCCGCATTGACCCCCATGACCTCGGCGTCAAGGTCGGCCACGCGATTGATTTTCTGTGCGAGGACATGAAAGTGAAAGTGGCCCTGCGCTTTCGCGGGCGGGAGATGGCGCACACCGACGTTGGGTTTGAGGTGGTCAAGAAATTTATCGCGGAGTTGGAAGCCTTCGGCCATCCCGACTTTGCCCCTAAACTCATCGGTCGCGGCATCAACGTCATGATCAGCCCGCTGCCCCGCAACAAGCGCGCGAAAAACCCACGGCAGGAGGAAGAAAGCGCCCCTGCCGGTGGCAATCATTCTCCCCCGCCTCCGGCCGGAGGAAAACGAAAAACCCCTTCACCCGAAGCGCCGCCCCCGGCGCTTCCCGATAGTTCATCCGCCAATTCCTGACTCACCGGTCGGCATCAGTCGGTGACTGGTATTGCGCTTTCCAGTTGCGCACCAGTGCGGGAAAGCGGCAACCGCCGCAAGCGGCGTCGGTATGATCGCAAAAATCGCGCACGATCTGCAACAAGCCCTGCTGTTCGATCGCCGTTCGGCCACCCCCTCCCCGAACCGCTGACCGGCCAAGCAAACGCTGGCGGGCCAGGCGTAATGTGGCGTTGTCTTCGGCGGCCGGCCAGACCGCATGGCGCTTTTCGATTTCTGCGCGGAGCTTTTCGTTCTTACCAGCGACCGACCGCGTCCACAACCACGGCAAAATTATGTTCACCGCCAGTTCCGTGACGCGCTGCGCGCCGAGCAAGGGCTGCACTTTCTTCAAGCGCGCCGAGCGGAACGTCCAATGCCAAGACCAATAATCGTCGTCCAACACCTGCAGAAGATTCATCAGTGAATCAAGCAGTTGCTTATCCAGGAGCACCGCACCGGACCAACGTTCGATGCGGGCGACCAGATCGCCGGCGTGCAGCCAATGGGCCGCCAGCGCCAGCCGGCGTTGCGGATGATTCGCCGGCCGCAGACCATGGAAACGCCAGAGAATTCGCGGCAGCGTGGCATCCGCGAATTCCTCGCGCTCGCGCCACCAGCAATCCCAAATGCGGCGCAGATAATCATCCGCCCCGGCTGGACGGCGACTCAATTCCGCCGGCAGCAGTCCGCTAAGGCCAAGCAGGCGGGCCTGAAGGGTCAGTGGTGAATCCGCGCCCGGCGCCCACCGGGGGCGCAGTTCGGCAAGGCACTGCATTGGCCAGACGTTGTGTTTGTAACCGAGCGCCCGGAACAAACCCTCCCACAGCGATTGCTCCCAACCGACGTGTTGGGCCCGCGACCGAAGGGCCGCCGCCTTGTTTTGCAGGCGCACTTGCGCCGCCTGGTGCAACAATTCGGCCAACGCCGCTTCCGGCAGGTCACGCAAAGGGGCAGCACATTGGCCGCGCAAATTCTCCGGGAGCGTGCGCAACGAGACCGGTTCAAGCTGCGAACTCAATTCGGCGAGGGGTGCGTCCAGCACCGACCGCAGGGCCAGAGTTGCGGTCCCACTCGCGTTGCGGTCAGCGTCCCAGACGACATGCAGCACAACATTTTGGAATGCGGGATTCTGGTGGTGTCCATGAGCGCGCCAACCACTCGTCCGCAAGTCCACCTCAACGTCGCCCGTCACGGACGCGGCTTCGCCGAATTGCAGGACTGCGCCGCGAAAATCCGGCCCGCCCTCCACATTGGCAAAACCGGGGTGAAGCACGCGAATGCTTTGTCCGTCCAAGGTCCGCAATTGATCGCGGCGCAAACGCTGATGCAGCCAAATCGCCTGGAGCAGCCGTTCCGGCGGGGTAGTGGGCGCGTCCCGGAGCACGGCTGCAAAACCGTGACGGGTGCGCCAGTCGGCGTAAAAACTGTTGGCCAGCGGGATCACTGGAGATTGCTTTTGCGCGGAACCTCTCGCAAAGTCAAGCGTTGGAATTGACCGGAAAGATTAATTTGCTGTTACCATGAAAAGGAAATTGCCGCTACCGGCGTCGGCCAGCGTGCGGACGGACGGAACTTGGTTTCGCCGGATCTGGCTCGGCACCGCGTTCGCCGGTCTGCTGACGGGGCAGACGGGCGCAGTTGAAACGGATCTCCGGCGCGACGCCACGGTGGACGCGGTGGAGCAGGTCATGCCGAGCGTGGTGAATATCGCCACGACCCGCCGCGTGCAGCTAAACAATCCTCAAGATGAGGCGCTTCGGCGTTACTTGGAGGCGATGCGCCGACTTTCCCGGCGGGATAACGCTCCGTTAGCCGAGGAACCGAACAAAGGCTTTGTCGGCTCCGGCGTCATCATTGACGAGGAAGGCTACATCCTCACGAATAATCATGTGGTCGAAAACGCGGATCGGATCCAAGTGCAGCTCTGGGACGGGCGGGAGTACGAAGCCCAGCGCCTGTTGCGAACCGACCAAAAGGATCTGGCGCTGCTGCGGATTATCCGCCAACCGGACGAAAAGCCTTTCAAACCCGTCCGGCTGGCCAAGGACGATGATCTCCTCCTAGGCGAGACGGTGATCACGGTTGGCAATCCGTTTGGCCTTGGCGGTTCGGTTTCACGCGGCATCTTGAGTTCCAAGAATCGCCGGGCCAGGCCGGTTAATCAGAAGCTTGATTTTCCGGACTGGTTGCAAACGGACGCGGACATCAATCCCGGCAATAGCGGCGGTCCGCTCATCAACCTACGCGGCGAGCTGATCGGCCTCAACGTCGCGATCCTCGGTCAGGACGAGGGGATGGGGCTCGGCTTCGCCATTCCGGTGAAACAGATTTCCACCGCGCTCTCGGATTTCTTCACCCTCGAATGGACCGCCTCCCTTTGGTTTGGAGCGGGGTTGAAAGCGGCGCCCTATCCGCTCACCGTGCGGGAAGTGCAGACCGACAGCCCGGCAGATCGGGCGGGACTGCGCATCGGCCAGGAAATTGTGGAAGTCAACGGGAAGCCCGTGCGCAGCCTCGTGGAGTTCAACAAACTGGTGGCGGCCAGCCCCGATCTGCGGGCAAACCTGACGGTGCTGGAAAATGGCACCCGCCGGACGCTCCGCGCGGATTTGAAGCCGATGGTTGAACTCCTGAACCTCCTGCTGCAACGCCGCCTCGGCGTGTCCGTTCAAACGCTGCCCCTGGCAACGTCCGAGCCGTTTCAGATCAAGTCCGGCGAGGGATTGCTCGTGAGTGAAGTGGCGCCGAACAGCCCAGCCGAGCGCGCCCAAATCCAGCCCGGCTTTCTGCTCACCGACATTGACGGCTACCCCGTCAACGGTTTCGTCAAGGCGGCGAGCATCCTCGGCAATAAGAAACCCGGCGAGCGGGTGCAAATCTCGTTGATCGTTCTGCGCCGGGTGAATGGGAATCTGCTGC
>JADLHS010000488.1 GCA_020848635.1 Limisphaerales bacterium | reverse complement strand
TGCACGTCCTCGTGGTCGTCGAGCGTTTGCAGGAATTCACCGACCTCGGCTTTTTGAGCGTCGGTGAGTTCGGGAATCTGTTTCGGCACGTAGCCTAATTCGCTGGTCACCACGGCCCAGCCATTCGTGGATAGCCATTTGACCACCGCATGCACCGCGGTGCGATCGCAGATGAACCGCGCGCCCGCCGTGCCTTCGGGGATGTCGTCATTTTGCTCATGGGTGAGCGTCTCGAATTCATTCGCCCCGGCTTCGATGGCGGCGGCTTCCCGGTCAATGTTCGCGTCGGGATGATGTGCTTCCACGAGGCCGACATGGTCGAACAGGAACTTGTTGCTGCCCGCCGTGCCCAACTGGCCTTTCTTGAACAGCACGCGAACCTCGGGCGCAGTCCGGTTCACATTGTCGGTATAGACCTCGACGATGACGCCCACTTTGTGCGGCGCATAACCCTCGAACACGACGTGTTCCATCACGAGTTTTTCGTCGCCGATGCCCGCGCCTTTGTTAATGGCGCGCTGGATGGCGTCCTTGGTCACACTCTCCTTTTTCGCCTTTTCCACGGCGGTGAAGAGGCGTGCGTTCATGGCCGGATCCGCCCCGCCCATGCGGGCGGACACCGATATTTCGCGAACCAGTTTGCCGGTTGTGCGGCCCTTTTTCAGACCGGCGACTAGCCGTTTAGCATGTAACCATTGACGTCCCATGGCCCAAGACTAACGAGTGGGCGCGGCGGGGACAAGTCGGGGGTTTGGCGGGCTGGCAAGCCCCGCCGCTTAATCTCACTCTCCCTCGTCGTCTCACTCTGCTCGTGCCGTTTCCATGGGCGAACCCAACCGGATTCGCCCCCATTTTCCGGCTCCGCCTTTGTTCCCCGGGCTGATATGCTTGGGCCTCGTGCAGAACACCCTGTCGCCAACCAACTTGGCTTTACCGCCAGTTCAGCCTTCGTCCCGGCTGCAGCCGATCGTGGATCACGCCGTTTTATCCGGGTTGCAGCAGTTTGCGGCGCAGAACCTCCAGCGGGAGCAAATTGCCATGACCCTGGTGGATTTGCGCGACCCAGCCCACCTGGAGTCGGCGGGCTTTCGTGGGGGCGAACGGATTTATCCGGCCAGCGTCATCAAAATGTTTTATCTCGTAGCGGTGCATCGCTGGTTGGAAGACGGCCGGCTTTCCGACACAGAGGAATTGCGCCGGGCTTTGCGCGACATGGTTGTGGATTCGGGCAATGAGGCCACCGGCTACATTGTGGACCTGGTGACCGACACGACCAGCGGCCCGGAGCTTTCCCCGGCGGAGCTGGAAGTCTGGCACGAAAAGCGGAACGCCGTGAACCGTTATTTTGCCAGTCTGGGTTTTCAAAACATCAACGTGAATCGAAAAACCTGGAACGATGGGCCATACGGCCGGGAACAGCAATCGGTGAACGTGAGTCAGCCCCACCATCGCAACTGGCTTACCACCGATGCGACCGCACGTTTGCTGTCGGAAATCGTGACCGGCCGGGCGGTGACGCCCGAACGGAGCCGGCAGATGCTGGAACTGCATGCGCGTAATCCGTTTGACCCGGCGTCCGGCGGCCAGGCGCGTGAATATACGGGCGCGGCGCTGTCCCCGGGCGCGAAACTCTGGTCGAAAGCCGGCTGGACCAGTGAGACGCGGCACGACGCGGCATACGTCGAACTGCCCTCGGGCGAACGTTTCGTGCTGGTTACGTTCACGGTCGGCCACACGAAGGAGAAGGGAATTATCCCCGCCGTGGCCCGAGCGGTGATCGCCGGCTTGTGCGGCACAAAGTGAAGGCGGCGGTCCAGTTCGTTCGTTCGGCCCGCAAAAATTCGTTGTCTCTCCGCGTCAAAGTCCTAGCATCACTGCTCGCGTCAACCGCGCGAACCAACGTTTAACTCGATGAAACAACTTAAAATCGCAGCGCTCGCCGGCGACGGCATCGGTCCGGAAGTCATGCGCGAAGCCATCAAGGTCCTGCGCGCCGCCGAGAAGAAATTCAGTTTCCAACTGGGCATTACCGAAGCGCCCGTTGGCTGGGCGGGGATTGACGCCGCCGGCCAGGCGCTGCCCGCCGCCACCCTCGCGCTGTGCAAACAATCGGACGCCATTTTATTCGGTTCGGTTGGCTTGCCGGACCGCGATCCGACCATTCCCAAAGCAGAACGTCCCGAGCGCGCGGCGCTGCTGCGCATCCGGAAGGAGTTTGGTTTGTTCGCCAACTTGCGTCCCGTGACCCTGCCCAAAGCCCTCGCCCACGCCTGTCCGCTGGCGAAGGAGCGGCAGGGCAACGGGATTGACATCCTCGTCGTGCGGGAACTCACGGGCGGCATGTATTTCGGCCAGCCGAAGCAGACCGAAGACCTCGGCGGCGGCGTCCAGCGGGCGATTGATACGATGGTTTACACCACGCCCGAGATCGAGCGCATCGCGCAGGTGGCGTTTCAGGCCGCCCGGTTGCGCCGCAAGAAATTGACGAGCATTGACAAGGCAAACGTGCTGGAGAATGGAATTCTGTGGCGCGAGGTTGTTACGCGAATCGGTAAAGCTTATCCCGACGTGACCTTGGAGCACATGTTCGTGGACAACGGCGCGATGCAACTGATGCTCCGTCCGACGCAGTTTGACGTGATGCTGTGTGAGAATATGTTTGGCGACATTCTCAGCGATGAAGCTGCCGCGCTCGGGGGCTCGCTCGGCATGTTGCCCAGTGCGAGCCTGGGCGCCACGACGGGCGGAAATACTTTTGGCTTCTACGAACCCGCCGGTGGGACGGCCCCGGACATTGCGGGGAAAAATCTCGCCAATCCCATCGCGCAGATTCTCTCCACCGCGCTCATGCTGCGTTACAGTTTTCAGCTCAACGACGCCGCGGCGGGCATCGAACGTGCCGTGGGCCGGACGATTGACGCCGGCTGCCGCACCGGCGACATCTTCAGCCCGAACGAGCCCAATGCCCGCAAGGTCGGCACGCGCGAGATGGGCGACGCGATTGCGGCGGCGGTGTGAAGCGCTTTTCCATCGCCCTGGATTGATCCAGCGTCATTGAACTCGCCCGAGCCGGGGCCGCTGATTCGCCCCGGCCCGGGCTATTTGCCCACTTGGGCCGCCTTGACGATCTCCGTCACCAGCTCGGTCGGCGTCCATTTGTTCTCGGTGATTATTTTCTGCACGTGTCCCTGCGCGTCCACAATTATTGTGCGCAGATTGTGGCTGATGCCGGTCTGCGGATCGCGCCAGAACATCAGACCAAACTGCTCGCCCAGCGCCGTAACATCAATCAGCGCGCCCGTCAGGAAGCTCCAGTGTTGGGGCTGGCAGCCATAAATGGCGGCATAGTTCTTTAATTTGTCGGGTGTGTCGAATTCTGGATCGAACGTCAGCGTGAGCAGATGCCAGTTCGTCGGGGCGCTCGGATTCTTGAGCAAGGCATCTTGCGTGGCGCGAAAATTATTCGACATCAATGGGCAGAAGGTCGGAAACGGGCACCGCGTGAAGACGAACGTGATGGCCAGCGCCTGCCCACGAAATTGGCTCAGGCTCACCGCCTGCCCAAGCTGGTTGGTAAAATGATATTCCGGCAGCGTGTCGCCCAGATTCAACTGCTCGACATCGCGCACGATGCGGAATGGGGCGTTCGGTGGCAGCTTATTGACCGGCGCCGGGCCGTCCAGCTTCTTGATTTGATCAATCCAGCCATCGTCCTCCGTGACCAACATGCGAAAGGTCACCGCGTCGCCGGCGTTCAATCCCGCCAACTCATTCGTGTCCTTCACCGCGAACGGCATGGTCATGGCGGCCATGTAACCCGGAATCTTCTCGTGCTGAATGTGGACGATTTGTTCGGCGGGCAAGAGCTTCACGATGACGCCTTTGACCTGGAAGATTTGGGTGTTCGTGCCGGCGGGCGTGGCGGAGGCGGACTGCGCGGGCCCGGGCCCGGCCTCCGAAGATTTCTTCTCACACGAAAGCGTGCCCAGGATCAGTCCGAGTGGCAGCAGCAAATTCCAGCAGCGCATGACGCGGATACCATGCCGGATTAGCGCAGGTTCGGCAAGGTGTGTGGTTGTCTGGCGTGCGGGCAGAAGGAATGAGGCGCAGGTTCTCATTAGCACCTGACTTCAGTCCGGTGATGGTGGCCGGCGATCGTATGATACCGTTTACACGGTTTGCCATCCCGCTCGGCACGGCACCGGGCTGAAGTCCGGTGTTAATGCTGGGGCTAGGGGATGCGCTTTTCATACATACCCCGCCCCGAATTGCCGCCGCTTGCTTCAAGCCCAAAACCGTGTTTAATCCCCGCACTATGTCTGCGCACCCCATCCCGAGCCAGAGCGCCGAGGACTATCTCGAACGCATCCACGAATTGATCGAGGCCAAGGGCTATGCCCGCGTGGTGGACATCGCGTCGTCGTTGAAAGTCCGGCAGGCCTCCGTGACCAGCATGGTGCAGAAGCTCGACCGCGCCGGGTTCGTCAAATACGAAAAGTACCGCGGCCTGCTTTTGACGGACGAAGGGCGCGCCGTCGCGCGCAACATTCAAAACCGCCACGCCACGCTCTCGCGCTTCTTTTCCCTCTTCGGGCTCGACGCCGAAACGCAGCGGGCCGACATCGAGGGGATCGAACACCATCTCAGCCCCGACACCCTGGCCATGCTGGCGGATCTGGTGACGTACTTTGAAGAAAACCCCGAAACGCTTCAGGCGTTCAAGCATGCCCGGAAGCGCAATCGAAAGCAGTAAACTCGCGGCGGCGAGGGTGGCCGCGCCAAAGTTCCATGAAACCCATCACTCTTTTCGCGGTCGTGCTGCTGGCGGTGGCCGGATTCGGCGCGGGCATTTGGGTCGGCCGCCACGGCGCAAGAGCCAACGCGGCGTCTCCGGAGGCCGCCATCAACGCCGAGACCGCTTCGGCGCCGGGGAAACTTGTCGCTGCCAAGGAGAAGGCGAGAACCGCCACCACCACCGCCGACAAGTCCGGCCCGCACCTGTCGCTTGCGGAAATCGAGACGGCGCTGACCGAACTAAAATCCTTGTCGCGCGCCAGGCGTTGGGAGCGCGTCAACGAAATCGCCAAGGCGGTGGATCCCGCTGATATTCCGCAAGTGCTGGCGTTGGCGACGAAGTTGCCCCTGGAATTGCCGCGTTCGTTTCGTTATGCGCTGCTTCCGCGTTGGGCGGAAGCGGATCCGCAGGCGGCGATGGAGTACGCGCATGGTTTGAAAAATTTCGACGATCGGCATCAGACTATTTTGTCCGTGCTGCGCGGTTGGTCGAAGATTGACCCGCAAAGCGCTGCGACGTGGATCGAACAATTGCCGCCGGGCCGGTTGCGCAATGAAGCCCCCGGGGCCATCGCGCGCGCGCTGGCCGAGAGAGATCCCGAGGCGGCTTTTGCAATGTTGAAGAACGCCAAAGCGGACCGCAACTACGGTAGCGGGGCGTATTACGAGTTGTTCGACGCCTGGGCCGCAACGGACCCGGCAACCGCCGCCATGCGCGCCGGTGAGATTCGCAACGCGCAGCAACGGGAGCAGGCGTATCGCAACATCGCTTTGCGCTGGGCGGAGCAGGACGTACCTGCCGCGCTCGCCTGGGCGAAAAGCCTGTCCGATGGCCGCCAGCGTTCAAGCATCATGGCCGCTGTGCTCAGTGCCTGGGCGGTGAACGATCCCGGTTCGGCTGCGAACGCGGCGCTGGCCTTGCCCGCCGGTCAGGCCCGCGACAGCGCCATCGGTTCGCTGGCGAGCCAGTGGGCGCAAAAAGACGCGGCGGCGGCAGGGGTGTGGGCGCAGCAGTTGCCGGAGGGGCATGCGAAACAAAATGTGTTGAGCAGCATCAGTTACCAGTGGGCGTCGCAAGATCCGCAGGCGGCCTTGGCCTACGCACAAAATCTCCCAGCCGGGCGCAACAAGAACAATCTGATCTCGACCATCGCGCAGCAGATGTCGCAGCAGGATCCGGATGCGGCGCTGGTATTGGCTCAGAATCTTCCGCCAAGCCAGGCGAAAAATCAGGTGTTGGAGAATATTGTTTCCCAGGTTTCAGCGCAGGACCCCAAAAGCGCGGCGGCTATTGTCTTGAACCTGCCGGCAGGAAATTCGCGCAACAACGCTATTGCGCAGATTGCAAGCAGCTGGGCACAGTCGGACGTGAAGGAAGCCACGGATTGGGTGAACGCGCTGCCCGAAGGCCCCGGTAAGCGCAACGCGTTTCAGAGCCTCACCTCACACCTCGCCGAGAACGATCCGAAAGCGGCAGCAGAATTTGCCAGCACGCTCCCGGCGGGGGACACGCGCGACGATCTATTCAGCCGGGTCGCCTCCTCCTGGGCCCAGTTTGACATGAACGCGGCGGTCGAATGGACACAACAGTTGCCCGATGGCGCGGGCAAGGAGCGTGCGCTCAGCAGCCTCAGCTACCAATGGGCGCAAACGGATCCGCAAGCCGCCGCCGCCTTTGGGCTGACGCTCAAGTCCGGCACTGCGCAAAATAATCTATTGAACCAGGTCGCCTCCCAATGGGCGGAAACGGAACCGCAAGCAGCGAAAGATTGGCTTGCGCGACTGCCCGAAGGGGACGTTCGTTTTAGTGCGATCAATGGTATCGCGTCGGGGTTGGCTAACACTTCCCCGCAGGAAGCGGCGAGTTTCGTCGCTTCATTACCGGCCGGAAAAGCGCAGGATAGTGCGGCGATCAATGTGGTTTCTTCGTGGGCAAATAGCGACCCGGTTGCGGCGGCGAACTGGGTGGAGCAGTTTCCCGAAGGCAACCTGCGTGAGAGTGCGATGCAACGCCTTATGAGCCTATGGTCGTACAACGATCCGGCGGGCGCCGGCAAATATTTGTCCGGCTTGCCGGAAGGCAAATTGCGCTTTGCGGCAATTGAATCCTACGTCAGTCAGAATTCACAACAGGCGCCCGAGTTGGCCGCACCGTTCGTGAACGAGTTGAAGGACGACAATTTGCGCTACAGCTCGGCCCAGAACCTCGCCCGCAGTTTGTTCGGCAGCGACCCGGTCGCCGCGGAGAAATGGGTGAATGGCCTGAACTTAACCGACGACCAGAAGATCCAGTTGCTCAAACTGAAGCCATAGGCGCAATCCACCATCCTGAAGATTTCATGGCGCACACGAGCCGCCGACCGCCGTTGCCGCCGACATGAGGAGGTGGAGGCCCCCGTCGCAAAGAGTCCGCCGCCGTATGTCCGCGGTGACCAAGTCGGTCCGGGATAGCCATGTCCGCCGAGATATTGAAGTTGCTGCCGCAGTAAAATGTGGGGAGATTGCCACAT
This sequence comes from Limisphaerales bacterium, assembly GCA_020848635.1. Classification (GTDB taxonomy): domain Bacteria; phylum Verrucomicrobiota; class Verrucomicrobiia; order Limisphaerales; family JADLHS01; genus JADLHS01. The sequence goes on along the minus strand of JADLHS010000488.1, from coordinate 11,761 downwards.
GAACTTGCCGCGTTGGAATGACTCTGGATCATCCGCCTTTCAGTTTTCAACCGGCATCGGGACGAACTTCCGGTTCGTCCTCGTTGCCGCGCTCCTGTGGTTCGCCTCGGACTCGCCGATGTTCGCCGCCGCGACGGACGCTCCGCCGAAACGGATCCGCGGGGAAGTTATCATCAACCGCACCGCCGCACCCTGGGAATCGCAGCAAGTCCAGGAGCCATGCATTCTGCCCAATCCAAAGGACCCGACCCGCCTCGTGATGTTTTACTCGGGCGTGCCCGCGACCAACCGGAATACGTGCTTCATCGGCAAGGCGTGGGCCCTCAAATCCGACCCGTTCACTTGGCATCAGGACGAGCACAACCCGGTGTTCAGCCCCGGGAAATCAGGCTGGGATTCCGGGAGCATCCGGCTCGATGCCGTGCTCTACCTTGCGGAGGAGGATGCCTACTACATTTACTATTCCGGCACCACCGGCTCGATCCAGGATCGCATCGGGCTGGCCATTTGCCCAGTTGGGACCGACGGCTATTCCGGGATTACGCCGCCGGCCATCCAACGCGTCGGTACGCAACCGGTGCTCGCGCCGGAGCCGGCGGCGCCGTATTACGAGGAGATGGCCTCGCAGGCGGCGGTGTTGCGCGAGTGGAATGAACAGGAGCAGCGCTGGGACTGGTTCATGTATTACTCCTACCGCGGCAAGGATGGCATTCTTCCCGGCCTCCGGCTGGCGACCTCGCATGACGGGAAAACCTGGATGCGCCATTTCAACGAAAAGGATCCGCGTGGCATGGGCCAAATCTTCCCGTCCACCCCGGGCGCCTACTACGAGTGGCATCAAGTTTTCAAAATCGGCGACACCTACTTGCTCTCCATCGAGGTCGGCATCGCGGCCGGCAAACGCTGGCGGCCCGTCATGGCGGTGAGTAAACACCCTACCACCGGCTGGGCGCAGACCGATGTGGATGCCGTGCTCCAGACGAAGTGGGAGGGATTGTATCGTGATACCACGATTTACCACGTCGCCACACCTGCGTTTTATCAGCTCGGAGGCAAGTGGTATCTCTACACGCAGGCCTGCCCGCTGCCCGGCAACGGCAACTACATTGACGGCCACTGGGACCTGTGGTGTTTCGCTTGTGACCGCCGGATTCCGACGCTGCCCGGTTATGAAAGCATCTATGTCCCCGGCCCGCCCACAGCCGGGGCCGCCGGGCGTTGACGGCGCGAGGGGGGGCATGCGCGGGTTGGAGCCGGGATTCAGCGTTGGGCCGCCCCCGTCGCGCCGAGCGTGTTGATCGCATGCTGCAGCCGGCGCTCGATGGCTTTCTGCCGTTCGGGTGAAAGAATCTTTCCGCCCCCCAGTTCGCGAACGTAGAAGCTGTCAATCGCGGCGCCCTTCTCCGTGCAGATGCGTGCGGTCGAAATGTCCAGTTCCACGTCCGTCAGGGTCCGGGCGAGGGTATAAAGCAATCCGATGCGATCTTCCGTCTCGATCTGGACGAACGTGCGCGTGTCGGAGGCGGCGTTGTCGAAAACAATTTGCGTCGGGATGCGTTCCCCGCTGTAAGCCTGGTAGAGCGGGTGGGAAATTTTCTGGCGGGCGATCAGCGCCGTCAGATTCACCGAGTCGTCCGCCAGCACCTCCGTCAACACCCGTTCGAACTGATCGCGCTGTTCGACGGTGGCCAGTTTGCCGGTGAACGCGTCGGTGACGAAGAATTTGTCCAGCGCCACCCCGTCGCTCCGCGTGAAGATCTGGGCGCTGAGAATGTTCAATCCCACCGCACTCAGGGCGCCGGCCATTTTGCTGAACAGTCCCGCGCGATCCCAGGTGCAGACGCGCACGACGCTGTAGCCGCGATCCGGCTCGTTGTGCAGGTTCGCCACGGGCGCGAGCGGCTGCTCGTCCTCGACGACTTGCAGCCGCATGAAACGATGGGCGAGGATGATGTCGTCGTGGATTTCCCGCGCGGAGTGAATCTGAAAATAGCGCGGGGGCAGCGCGCCAAAGTGGGCCGTGAGTTCCTCGTCGGCGATGGCGGGCGGCAGCAGTTCCCGAACCTCCGCCAGCAGCATTTCGCGCTGTTTCTCCTCGGCCCGGACGAACTCCGAGCCCCCGGTCAGCAGCGGCGCGGCGCGCTGGTGCAGTTGCCAGAGCAGCAGGTCTTTGAAGCTGTTCCAAAGCTTGTCGCTCGTGGCTTGCGCATCCACAAACGTCAGCAACGTCAACAGGCCGAGGGTTTCCAGGGTTTCAATCTGTCGCGCAAAATTCCGGATCACCGATGCATCGTCGAGATCGTGCCGTTGCGAGATGACGGCCATGAGCAGGTGCTGCTCAATGAGCCGGGCGAGCGTGGCCATGGCCGGGCCATCGAGCCCCAGCCGGCGCCCGACGCGGGTCGCCAGCTTTGCGCCCACTTCGGAATGCTTGCCGTGACCGTCGGGTTTGCCGGTGTCGTGCAGCAACAGCGCGAGGTAGAGCACAAATGGGTGTTCGATTTGCTGGAACAGCGCCGCGTAGCTTTGATAAGGCGCGGCTTTCGCCTCCCAGATGCGATCCAGTTGTTCCAGGCAGACCAGGGTGTGTTCATCGGCGGCATACTGGTGGTAGAACTCGTGTTGCACGAGACAGGTCAGCTTGCCGAACTCCGGGATGTATTTGCCGAGGAGATCCACCTCGTGCATCGCCCGCAGGATGGGCGAGACGTTCCCGCGCTGGTTCAGGATGGTGAGAAAAGTCTCGGCCACGCGTTCATCGCGGAGGAATTCCCGATCCACGAGGGCGAGTTGCTGGCGGATCAGTTGGGCGAGGTCGGAATGCAGGCGCAGCCCGCGTTGTTGGGCGTGGAGAAAAACGCGCATGAGCCGGCGCGGCTGATCACGGAAGACCCGATTCGAGGTGGCGTGAATTTCGCCGTTGATGAATTTGAACCCGTCCACCGGTTCGGTCACCGCCTCGCGCGCGCGCGGCAGCAAGCGGCGCAGCGACAGCCGGGGGGGCGGCGTTTTGATGAATGCCATGCGCTGTTCCAGCGTGCGGGTGATGATGAGCACGTTGCGGGCATGCGTGTAAACGTCCCGCATGAACTTTTCGATGCGCTTGCTGGGGGAGCGATCGGCATAACCGAGCGCGGACGCCACCGCGGGTTGAAGATTCTTCGTCAGCGCATCCGAGGGCCGGGGAATCTGGTAATGCAGCTCCGTGCGCACGCGCAGGAGGAAATCGTAAGCGGCTTCCAATTGCTTGCGCTCGCGGGGCATGACGAGTTCGTGCTTTTCCAGTTCGGTGAGCGACCGCGTCCGGTATTTGAAGAACGCCATCCACAGCAGATTCTGGAAATCGCGCAGGCCGCCGCAGCCGTTCTTGAGGTTCGGCTCCTGCATGCAGGCCGAGTTGCCAAACTTGGTGCGGCGCGTGGCCTGGTCCTCCAGCCGGGCGGCGATGTATTTGTCCTCATAGCCCACGACGCATTTGGCCAGGATGGTTTTCTGAAACTTCGCGAACAATTTCTCGTCCCCGACGATCAACCGCGCTTCGATCAGAGACGTCCGGGTCTCAATCCGGCGCTCGTCGTCCTTGTCATTCGCCGCGGTGACGCATTCGGCGATGGAGCGGACGGCGTGGCCGGGTTTGAGGCCGAGATCAAACAGCGTGAGCCAGACGCCATCCAGGATTTTCTCCAGAATCGGCAAGGGTTTCGCATACCCGGCCACCTGACCTTCATGCAGGAACAGCAGGTCAATGTCGCTGTGCGGATTCAATTCGCCGCGGCCATATCCGCCCAGGGCGACGACTGCGATGGGCGGAAATTCCTTCTGCGCCTGGGTCGAGAGGGTATTCACCGTGGCGCTCCACAACGCCCGGATGACGCAATCAATGCTGGCGGACCGGGCCTGGCAGACTTCGAGTCCGCCCCCGCCGTTCTGATGGGCGAGCTTGACGCGGTGCATCACCTGTTTGAGGAAGGTGCGAAAGCGCGGCAACTCTTGGGCGGCGAGACGGCCCGGCGGCAGCGACAAACGCCCGGCCGCTTCAGCTTCGATTTTTTCCAGCAGATCCTGCACAGACGGAGAGGTTGCGGGCAAAGCGCGCGGGAATCAAGCGAACGCCGGGAGCGAGAGGGCGGCACAACCTTGTTCCCCGCGCGGTGTTGGCCTAATCTCAAGCGGTCATGCCCGTCAATCTCGACCCAGATGCCGCCCTGATGCTGCGCGCCAGGCAGGGCGATGGCGGCGCTTTCACGGAGTTGGTTGAGAAATACAAGCAGCCGGTACTGAACCTCGCTTTCCGCACCCTCCGCGACCTGACCGAAGCCGAGGATCTGGCACAGAATGTTTTTGTCCAGGTCTGGAAAGCCGCCCCGCGCTATGAACCCACGGCGAAGTTCTCGACCTGGCTGTTCACCATTGCGCGCAATTTATGCCTCAACGAAATCCGCCGCCGCAGCCGGCATCCGGCGGAGTCGCTCGATCAAACCCGCGACGACGCGGACGACCAACCGCTGTATCAGGTCGAGGACAAGCGCGTTGCGCCCGCGACCGAGGAATTGCTGCGGGGCGAGCTGGTGGAGAAGGTGGATGCCGCCCTGGCCGGCCTGCCGGAGAACCAGCGCACGGCGCTCCTGCTGTGCCGGCAGGAGGATTTGAGCTACGAGGAAATCGCCGCCGTGCTGGGCTGTTCGTTGTCCGCGACAAAATCGCTGATTCACCGGGCGCGCGAAACCCTCAAACTCCAGCTCAAGCCGTATCTCCAAACCGGCGTCTGGGAGGAGAAGAAATGACCGCAACTTTGGTGTCGCCGTGGTTTTTGAATGAAAGGTTTGGCTATGAACCCTGATCCTGTTTATCAACGATTGCGCGAACTGGGCTGGCGGCGTCCGCTCACCGCCGCGGAACAGGTCGAACTGCGCATCTGGCTCGCCGCCCATCCGGAAGCGCAGGCGGAAGCCGAGGCCGAGGCGGCGTTGAACCAGGCGCTGACGCGGCTGCCCGCTGCGCCCGTGCCGTCGAACTTCACCGCGCGGGTGTGGCAGGCCATCGAGCGGGACGCCGTGACCAAAGTGACCCATGAGTCGCCGCGCCGGGTTTGGTGGTGGCGCGCATTCCTGCCTCGGTTGGCCGTAGCGACCGTGGTGGTGGTGTGGGCGGGGCTGCTGGGTTACCGCCACCACGAGACGCTGCAACAGGTCGAATTCGCCAAGAGTTTTCTGGCCGTGGCGTCGCCGTCGCTCGCCGACCCGAAGGTGATCCAGGATTTTGAAGTGATCTGCCAACTCAGTCCGTCGGCCGCGGCGGACGAGGAATTGCTCAAATTGATGGAATGAAGGTTTCGTCGCAAATAGCTATGCCGCGCGCGGTCGTCGGGGTGGTGGTTTGCCTGATGCTGAATTCAGCTTCCGCCTTCGCCGACACCAACCGCGTTGTTCTCACACCACCGCCACCAACGATGCGGTCACCGGTGGATGCCTTTCGCGTGCTGCTCGCGCTGCCAACGGCGGAGCGCCGACAGTATCTCACCAACCGTACGGTTGACGCGCAGCGGCGGCTCGTGGAAAAAATCCACGAATACCAAGCGCTGACGCCGGAGGAGCGGGAATTTCGGCTCACGGCCACGGAATTGCGTTGGTATCTGCTGCCATTGATGAGCGCGCCGGCGACCAACCGGGCCGCGCAACTGGCGCTGATCCCGGCTGGTCCGCGCGAACTGGTCGCCACACGCCTCCAGCAGTGGGATCAACTCCCGCCACCGGTTCAAGCGCGGTTGCTCACCAACCAACAGGCCGCCAGCTATTTTGCCAGCGGGGAAGCCGGGACGAATTTGCCAGTTTCGCCGGCTGACCAAATCCGACGAAAGTTGCAGGACCGCTTTAACCAATTGTTGGAGCTGACCGCCGGCGAAAAGGAAAAGGTGCTCCAGTCGCTCTCCGACGCCGAGCGCCGGCAGATGGAAAAGACTTTGGCCGCTTACGGGAAACTGCCGCCGGGCCAACGTCAGCAGTGCCTCCGATCTTTCACGCGGTTCGCCACGATGAGCCCCGCCGAACGGCAGGAGTTTTTGAAGAACGCCGAACGCTGGTCGCAAATGTCGCCCGCCGAACGCCAGGCGTGGCGGGAACTGGTGAGTAGCGCGCCAACCAAGCCGTCACTGCCGATTGTGAAGGTGCCAAAACCGCCAGTGCCCCGGCTGCCGACTCGCGCGACGCCGTCGGTCGTGACGAACGGGGGATGAGACCAAGCGTCAATTGCCGAATCGGTGCGGCAGCGGTGCGGCAGCGGTGTTTTATGACGGGCCGGACTACGGTGCGGTCGGGCGTGTCAGACCGGCACGACCGCGGTCCAGCAGTTTTCACCGAATTTTGCCTTGAATGGTTCCACGACGGCTTCCGCCAGCGAGGGTTGCTGGAAAAGGGCAAACGTGGTCGAACCGCTGCCGGACATGAGCGTGGCGGCGGCGCCATGGGCGCGGAGAAACGCCTGGTACATTTTCAGGATGGGGTATTTGTCCAGCGCGGGCGCTTCGAGCGAGTTGTAAAACTCCTGGCTCGCCGGGGCCAGATCGGCGGCTTGAAGCTGTTGGATCAATTTTCGCGCCCGGCCGGGCGTGCCGTTTTGCGCGGCGGGAAAGCGGGCGAGATTTTGATACGCCCACGGCGTTGAGATGCCAAAACCGGGGTGGATGAGAAAAAAACTCGCGCCGCGCAGGGCGGGAAAAGGGGCCAACGCCGCGATGAGTTCGCCCCGACCGGTGGCGAGCGCGGGTTGGTCCTGCAAGAAGAAATTCACATCCGAACCCAGCGCGGCGGCCAGTTCGGCCAGTTTTGCGGCCGGGAGCGGCTGGCCAAACAATTCATTCAAGCCCAGCAGGGTCGTGGCGGCATTGCCGCTGCCGCCGCCCAGCCCGGCGGCGAGCGGAATTTTCTTTTCCAGGCGAATGCGGACCCCCTCGCGGATATTTCCCGCGCGCAGAAACGAGGTGGCGGCGCGGTGAACGAGATTGCCGGTGTCCGTTGGCAGACTTGGGTCGCTACAGGTGAGTTGAATTCCAACCGAGCCGCGGGTGAACGCGAGCTGATCGCAAAGGTTGACCGGGTGGAAAACAGTCTCGAGCGCATGAAAACCGTCGGGGCGCCGCCCGAGGATGTTCAGCAACAGGTTGACTTTGCAGGGGGACTTTTTTTCTAGCGCCGTCATCGGTTTGATTTATCAACGTGGCAAATCGCGCCGGGGGACCAAAGAAAACGCGCCAACGGCAGTTGGCGCGTTCGGTAAATCTGAAAGTGGTTCGTTTGAGCTGGCGAACCCGCGCCGGCGGCTACGGGGCATCGAATACGCGGAACCGGCTGCCGGGAATGTAGGGCGCGATGTCGCCGCCGCTGAACCCGATCGAGGTGTCGGTGGCAAACACCGAGTCATCAATCAGTGCCGGCTTGTAGCTGTCCGGATAAGCTGGCTTGGGCGTAAGGTAATTCGTGGCGATCGGACCATAATCCCCATCCTTGTGATTCGGGAAGGGCGAGGTGACGATCTCATAGAAGCCAACGCCAAAGCGGGCGAAGGTCTTGCTCAACCCACGAACCACGCCGGTGGCGTAGCTGGAGTTCCCCGCATCATAGACCGCCGTTTGCTCGACGCTGCGGCGCATGTCGGCGAGCCGGACGGGTTCGTAAAGATTGTTCAGCCCGCGCCCGAGCTTTTGCTCCGGACCCGCGCAACCGGAAACCAGCCCGGCGACCAACAGCGCCGCGCCCACGAGAGAGAATTTATTTTGCATAGGTTGTGTAATCGCTGAAACCAAGATTAACGTCCGACCGATTGATGTAAAGTGCGATTTCCAGTCATTGTCGCTCGTATTCGCCTTTGCCCAGCCGCTTGAGAACGGTGAACCCGGCCTTCTTCGCATCCGTGACCGAAAGTGGTTTGAGTTTCGTTGGTGAACTGAATGAAGAAAAGACTTTTCGCACCGGCTTTTTGCAGGCAGGGCAGTGGGTAAGCGGTTTGGCCGAGAGCGGGCGGTTCAAGGTAAACTTCCCGCCACACACGGCACAGGCGCCGTCGCAGAGTTCGTATTCGTAAAGGGGCATGGTGCGGCTTTCAAAAAGCCGGGTCCTAAAGTCTGAAGTCCTGACGCCGATGTCAATTTGCGTTTCCTATTCCCGCCGCGCCGGACTAACTTCCAGCCATGGCGCTCGTGCGAATCCTCATTGACGGTTACAGCCTGCTCCACAACTGGCCGGAGCTGGCGCCGGGCCGGCCGCGCCATTCCGCCACCGCGCGCGCGGAACTCGTCCATGTCCTGACGCGCTATCAGGACACCGCCGGCACCCCCATCACCATTTTTTTTGACGGCAGCGGAGCCCCGCCCGGCGTGCCCAAGCAAGAAGCGTCCGGTCGGGTGGAGGTGTTGTTCTCGAAAGCCGGCCAGACTGCCGACGACTTGATTGAACGCGCCACGCATCGGTTCCAAGCTTACGGCGAGGTGCTCGTGGTCACGGATGACAATGCCGAACGGGATACCGTGATCGCTTTTGGCGGCATCGCGACGTCCTGCCTTGGTTTCATTGCCACCGTGGAAGGTGCGCTGGTTGAATTTGCCGACGATTTGAAACACTACAACCGGTCCGAGCGCAACCGCTTTAAACAAAACCGATGAACTTTTCGCCCTCAAATCCGCGCCCCACCGGTCGCCGACTGGTCGCGACGCTGGTGCTGGTTTGGCTGACGCATTCCTTGGTAGCCCAGACACCGGCGGTGCGAACCAACGTCCCGCCCAAGCCGGTGGCGGAGAGATTTCTGCTCATCGTGGACACCTCCGCCGCCATGCAGAAGCGGGCGGCCAATGTCGAGCGCGTGGTTGGCAATCTGTTTGCCGGTAGCGTGGGCGACCAGTTGCATCGTGGCGATACGATCGGCGTGTGGACCTACACCGACGACTTGCACTCCGGTCAGTTCCCGCTGCAACGCTGGGCGCCGCAATTGCGCGAGGCCATCGCCAGGAACATTGTGGATTTTCTTAAATCCAGAAAGTACGGGAAGAACTCCCGGTTGACGCCGGTGATGGTGCAATTGAAAAATGTCGTCGCCGATTCGGACAAGATCACCGTGCTGCTCATCTCCGACGGCGAGGAAGCGCTCACCGGCACCCCGTATGATGCCCCGATTGCCGAGGCCTACCGGACCGGTGCCGCCGACCAGCGCAAACAACAGATGCCTTTCCTCACCGTGTTGCGGGCGGTGAAAGGCAAGTTTGTCGGGTTCAGCGTGAACACCCCGCCTTGGCCCGTCGAATTCCCCGTCTTTCCCGTCGAGCCAAAACCGGTGGCGGCGCCCGCAGCGCTGCCGGAAGTAAAAACGGAGTTATCGCCAAAACCCCAGCCCGCACCAAAACTCGAAACTAAACCTGAGCCAAAACCGACGCCGAAACTGGAGCCGCCGCCGCCCCAAATCGAGTTGCCGCCCGTTTTGGCGACCACGAATCCTCCGCCCACCACGAATGTCGCCCCGGCAATTATCCCGCCCGTGCTGCCGGTTGCAGTGGTCACGTCGCCGCCCCCGCCCGCCCCACCGCTGGCGGTCAGCAACCCGCCGCCGGTGATGCCCGTCCCAGTGCTGGCGCCGAAGACCAACCCGGTCGTTCAACCGGCGTCAACTGCCGAAAACCCCGAAAGAACATCTTTCTCCCTCACTTTGCTGGTGGTCGGTTCGCTTTTGCTCATCGGAATCGTCGCCGGAGTCATCTTCTGGAAGCTTCGTTTCCGCTCGAAGCCGCGCGCCAGCCTGATCACCCGTTCGATTGACCGCGATCCCAAATAACTCCAAACAACCCCCTAATGATTATGAACCGGCGCACCTTCATCGGAACCCTTTCTACGGCGGCGCTCACGGGCCTCAGCCTTCCGGCATTGGTTGCGGCCGAGACTACTACCACCCAACCGATCTCCCGCCGGCCCCATCCAACGGTTCGGATGCCACGCTGGCGCGGATTTAATCTGACGGAGAAGTGCGTGGCCCGGGAGAACGGCAATCCGCCGTTTCCCGAAAGTGATTTCGCGTTGCTCAACGAATGGGGCTTTGACTTTGCGCGCCTGCCGGTTTCCTACCTGTGCTGGTCCTCGGCCGAAGACCCGCGCCAGATCCGCGAACCTGAACTGGTCCATCTTGACCAGGCCGTCGAGTACGGGCGCAAACACGGGGTTCATGTGAACCTCAACCTGCATCGCGCCCCGGGTTATTGCGTGAACCCGCCGAAAGAGCCTTTGAATTTGTGGACGGACGAAGCCGCCCTCGCCGCCGCCGCGTTTCAGTGGGGAATGCTGGCCCGGCGGTTCCGGGGCGTGGCGAACGCGCAGTTGAGTTTTGATTTGTTGAATGAACCGGCCAATGTGTCCGAGGCAACGTACGTGCGCGTGGTCAAGCGCCTGGTTCAAGCCATCCGCGCCGAGGATCCGCAGCGGCTCATCGTCGCAGACGGGCTGCGCTGGGGGCGCGATCCGGTTTTCGGTTTGGTGGAGTTGGGGGTGGCCCAAAGCACGCGCGGGTACGATCCGATGGAAGTCAGCCACTACCAGGCCAGTTGGGTTTCCGGGGCGGACAAATGGCCCGTTCCCACCTGGCCACTCAAGCTCGGTGACAAAATCGTCAATCAGGAAACCTTGCGCCGCGACCGGATTGTCCCTTGGCAGGAACTGGCGCTCAAGGGTGTGGGCATCCACGTCGGCGAATGGGGCACGCACAACCGCACGCCACATCCGGTGGCACTCGCCTGGATGCGCGACCAGTTGGGCCTCTGGCGGGATGCCGGTTGGGGCTGGGCACTGTGGAATCTGCGCGGTTCTTTCGGCGTGCTGGACAGCGGTCGCACCGATGTGAACTACGAGGCATTCCGCGGACACCAGCTCGACCGCGAAATGCTCAAGGTGTTGCAGGCGGGCTGAGGCCCCACCGCTACGCAATTCGCACCCATACCGTCTTCAAATACGCCGGTTCGGCCCGGCTGATGGGAAAGTCCGGCGGTTGAGGGACGTAATGTTGTTGAACGATCTTCCGCCGCGCACTCCGCACGGTTTCATTGATCTGGTCGAGGAAGCTCTCCGGTGGAAACTCGGCGGCGTTCGTGGAAGCCAGCAAGACGCCGCCCGGCTTCAGCACCGGTAACGCCGCTCCCACCAGTCTTCCGTAATCCTTTTCCGCCCGGAAAACACCCGTCGCCTTTGATTGCGAAAACGTCGGCGGATCGAGAATGACCACATCAAACGCGCGATTTTTCTTGGCCAGCCGCCGCAGCCAATCGAACGTGTCGCCATAGATGAAATCGTGCTGCGCCGGATCGAGTCCATTCCGCGCGAAATTGCGCCGGCCCCACTCCAGGTATTTCTTTGAAAGATCGAGGCTCGTCGTATGCGCCCCTGCCAGCGCCGCACAAACGGAGAAGCCACAGGTGTAGCTGAAGGTGTTCAAGACACTCAGTTCCGGGGAATGCGGCCCGCGCTCTGGCTGGTTCAGGGGAAACCCCGCCGCGATGTGGCCGCTCAGCAAACGGCGACGGTTATCGCGTTGATCGAGAAACAACCCGACCGAATAGCCTCCATTGAAACTCAACTCAAACTGCACGCCGTTTTCCTGGATCCAGAATCTTTCTGGCGCCGCTTGACCATGAACCAGTCGGGGCGAGGATTCGGCCACGCTCGTCCGGCGGAGATGCCGCGACAGGGTCTTGTGGTAAATGCCGAGCGATGGGGTCGCGATGGCGAGTAGGTTTCGC
>JADLHS010000487.1 GCA_020848635.1 Limisphaerales bacterium | reverse complement strand
GCTTCATTTCCAGTGGCTTCACTTGCCGGTCTTCCCGCTGAAAGTCGCCAGTCTTTCCTTCGATTATCGCCAACACAGGTGGGTGGATGTGCGTCGGGAACACTTTGTCCTTCGCGGCGAACATCCGCTTGTTCCACTCGTTATCGAGAATCTTTTGGGCCTTTGGTAAAGCGGGCAGCATGGTGTCAATGGGTCGCAGTTAAGAATAATTCTGTATCCCCACGCAGGAGCAGACCCGGCGTCGTTGCGCAATGGCGCGGCAAGCCCGGATTGCGGTCGCCGAAGGCGTTGTCCACGCGGCCCACGTGCGGCCAATTCCAATGCGGAATGTTGAGTCCGGATTGCGGAATGGCCAGACGCTCGTTTTGCATTGAGGTGGATTAAATCTTTTGTTCCGCTGTGGCGCAACGCAGAAGAATGAAGCCGAGCCCTCAATCCAACTCCGAGATCGTCCTGTATCAGACGGCGGATGGGCGAACGCGCATTGAATGCCGGTTCGAGCAGGAGACGGTCTGGATGACCCAGGCGTTGATGGCGGAGTTGTTTCAGACCACGCCCCAAAACATCACGCTGCATCTCCGCGCGATTTACGCGGAGGGAGAATTGAACGAAACGGCAACTTGTAAGGATTACTTACAAGTTCGTTCGGAGGGCGGACGGCAGATTCAACGGTCGCTGCGGCATTACAACCTGGAAGCCATTCTCGCCGTGGGCTATCGCGTCCGTTCGCCGCGCGGCACGCAGTTCCGCCAATGGGCGACGGCGCGGCTCAAAGAATATCTCGTGAAGGGTTTCACGATGGATGATGAGCGGTTGAAGAATCCCCCGGGCAAAGGCCATACGGATTATTTTGACGAACTGCTGGCGCGCATCCGGGACATCCGGTCGTCGGAACGGCGTTTCTACCAGAAGGTGCTGGATATTTACGCAACGAGCGTGGACTACGATCCGGCAGCGGAGGCGTCGGAGCAGTTCTTCGCAACGGTGCAGAACAAGATGCATTGGGCAACCCACGGGCAGACGGCGGCCGAGGTGATTCACGCGCGGGCGGATGCCGGGAAGCCGTTCATGGGAATGCTCACCACGCGCCCCGGCGGACGGGTGCGGAAAGAAGACGCGGCCGTAGCCAAGAACTATCTTACGGAGGACGAACTGCAGGTGCTCAATCGCATCGTGAATCTCTACCTCGAATACGCGGAGTTGCAGGCGCTGGAGCGGAAGCCGATGACGATGCGTGATTGGATCGCTAATCTGGATGATTTCTTGAAACTGTCGGGGCGCGAATTGCTGGATCACGCCGGCAAAGTGTCGCATGAGGCAGCACTGGCGAAAGCCGAGGCGGAATACGAGAAGTTCCGGCGGTTGCAAGATGCGAAGCCGTCGCAGGTGGACAAGGATTTTGAAGAGGCCGTCAAGAAGCTGCCCGCGCCAAAGCTGGGAAAGCCGGGCAAGAAAAAGAAGTGAGCGCGGCTCGTCAGTAGCCTCGCCCCACCCCATCTGCGTTCATCTGCGCAATCTGCGGTTAGGAATAGTTCTCCATCCCCACGCACGAACAAACCGGGTTGCGGTCGCCGAAGACGTTGTCCACGCGGGCCACGTGCGGCCAGAATTTGTAGTCGTGCAAATCCTGCACCGGGAAGGCCGCTGCTTCGCGACTGTAGGGACGATTCCAATTGTCGCTGGCGATCTGATCCGCGGTGTGCGGGGCGTTTTTGAGTAAGTTATTTTTGGCGTCGGCGGCGCCGGTTTCCACGGCGGTCATTTCGGCGTGGATGGAGATCATCGCGTCGCAGAAGCGGTCGAGTTCGTATTGGGATTCGCTTTCGGTGGGTTCGACCATGAGCGTGCCGGCGACGGGCCATGAGAGCGTCGGCGCGTGAAAGCCGTAATCCATCAACCGCTTCGCCACGTCCTCGGCGGTCGTGCCCTTGAACGCGCGCAAGTCGAGGATGCATTCGTGTGCGACGAGACCGTTGCTGCGGTAGAGCGTCGGGAAATGTTTCTCGAGTCGCTTGGAAATGTAATTCGCGTTGAGGATGGCGAACTTCGTTGCTTCGGTCAGTCCATCCGCGCCCATCATGGCGATATACATCCACGAGATTGGGAGGATGCTCGCGCTGCCCCACGGCGCGGCAGAAACCGCCCCGATGGGGCTTTCGCCGCCGAGATTGATGACGTTGTGGCCGGGTAAGAACTCGACGAGATGTTCCGCCACGCCAATCGGTCCGACGCCCGGGCCGCCGCCGCCGTGCGGGATGCAAAACGTCTTGTGCAGATTCAGATGGCAGACGTCCGCGCCGATGAAGCCGGGGCTGGTGAGGCCGACTTGCGCATTCATGTTCGCGCCGTCCATGTAAACCTGGCCGCCGTTGGCGTGGATGATTTCGCAAATCTCACGGATGGTTTCCTCGAACACGCCGTGCGTGGACGGATAGGTGATCATCAGGCACGAGAGATCGGCCTTATGTGCCTCGGCCTTCGCGCGGAGGTCGGCGACGTCAATGTTGCCGTTGGTGTCGCACGCGACGGCGACGACTTTCATGCCGGCCATGACGGCGCTGGCGGGGTTCGTGCCGTGCGCGGAGGTCGGGATGAGGCAGACGTTGCGATGCGCTTCGCCGCGCGATTCGTGATAGGCGCGGATGACGAGCAACCCGGCGTATTCGCCCTGCGACCCGGCGTTGGGCTGGAGTGAAATGCCGGCGAACCCGGTGATCTCGGCAAGCCAGGTTTCGAGTTGCTCGAACATCTTCTGGTAGCCGCGCGTCTGTTTGATGGGCGCAAACGGATGAATCTTGCCGAACTCCGGCCACGACACGGGGTGCATTTCCGCCGCCGCGTTGAGCTTCATGGTGCATGAGCCGAGCGGAATCATTGAAGCCGTGAGCGAGAGATCGCGCGATTCGAGCCGCTTGATGTAACGCAGCATCTCGGTCTCGGAGTGGTAGCGGTTGAAGACGGGGTGTTGGAGGAAATCCGAGGTGCGGTCGCACGCGTGCTTGGCGTTCTTGGTGGCGTGCTCGGTCAAGTCTGCGACGGCGAAGTCGGGGGCTTTGTCGCCATTGAACACCTGCAAGAGCGTGGCAACATCCGCTGCGCTGGTGGCTTCATCGAGCGAGATGCCGATGGTCTTGTCGTCAATCGCGCGGAGATTGATGCGATGCGCTTCGGCGATCTTGAGGATGTCGGCAGACTTCTTGTCGCCGAGATTGATCTTCAACGTGTCGAAGCGGGGCGTGGTCGCGACGAGGTGGCCGAGGCGTTCCAAGCCGGTCGCGAGAACTTCCGTGAGCGTGTGAACGCGCTGCGCGATCTGCTTCAATCCTTCCGCACCATGATAGCAGGCGTAGAGCGAAGCCATGTTCGCCAGCAACGCCTGCGCTGTGCAGATGTTGCTGGTGGCTTTCTCGCGGCGGATGTGTTGCTCGCGCGTGCCGAGGGCGAGGCGCATGGCCGGCTTGCCGCGGGCATCTTTGGAAACGCCGACGAGCCGACCGGGCATCTGGCGTTTGAATTCGTCGCGCGTGGCAAAGAAGGCGGCATGCGGTCCGCCGTAACCTAGCGGAACACCGAAACGTTGCGCGCTGCCAACGGCGATGTCCGCGCCGAATTCGCCCGGCGGCTTGATGAGCGTGAGCGCGAGCAGATCGGTGGCGACGGTGACCATTGCCCCCGCGGCGTGGGCTTTCTCCGTGAACGGCTCGTAGTTGTAAATCGCGCCGGAGGTGGCGGGATCTTGACCGAGAGCGCCGAAGACCTTGTCGGAGAACGCGAATGTCTCGTGATTGCCAACGACGGCTTCGATGCCCCGCGCGTTGGCGCGGGCGGAGACGACCTCGATGGTTTGCGGATGGCAGGCGGCAGAGATGAAGAACACATTGCGCCCGTCCTTCAAGCGATGCGACATCGTCATCGCTTCGGCGGCAGCGGTGGCTTCATCGAGCATGGAAGCGTTCGCGATGTCGAGCGCGGTGAGTTCGCTCGCGAGCGTCTGAAAATTCAACAGCGCTTCGAGGCGGCCTTGGGAAATCTCGGCCTGATACGGCGTGTATTGCGTGTACCAACCGGGATTTTCCAGCACGTTCCGCTGGATGACCGGCGGCGTGATGGTGTCGTAGTAACCCTGCCCGATGAACGAGCGAAAGACCTGGTTCTGCGCGGCGATGGCTTGCAGTTCGCGCAGCGCATCGAATTCGGACGCGGGGGCGGGGAGGTCGAGCGGTTGCGGGAGGCGGATGGCTTTGGGCACGGCGGCGGCGACGAGGGCGTTGACGGAGTCGTAGCCGACGGCCTTGAGCATGGCGGCGGTTTCAGTGGCGTTCGGACCGATGTGGCGGCGGACGAATTGGTCCGGGTGACCCAGCGAACCGGGGGATAGGGACTTTATTCCTGAATTTAACATGCCGGGGAAGTTAGATTTGGCGGGCCGCAATGCAAGTTGGAACTGGCCCGGGAGCTTTGGAAGTCAGCCTCAAGCCCATTTCTTTTCGGTGGCGGACGCCGGTTCTCGCGCTAGACTTCCGCATGTTAAGTCAACGGCAACGAGCTTTAGTGTGGGCGGCGCTCGGCTTGATTGCGATCTGGGGGCTGAGCTTCGCGGGCTACAAGATTGCCGCCAACCTGAAGATGACCGCGGAAAAAGTGCGGGCGTACATCGCCTCCGTGGATTTGAGCCGGCTGAGCGCGGCGGATCGCGCCCGGACCTTGAAGGCATTGGCAGACAAGCTGAACCGCCTTTCGCGCGAAGAGCGTCAGCAATTGCGGTTGGGGCGTTTTGGGGAGGGATGGTTCGAGCAGATGACCGAGTCGGAGAAGAGCGCATTTCTCGAAGCGACGATGCCGGCTGGTTTCAAACAGATGATCTCGGCGTTTGAAGAATTACCCGAGGATAAACGCCGCAAGACCATCGACGACGCTCTCAAACGCCTGCGGGACGTCAGTGCCAATGCCGCAGGGGGCGCGGTGGGGATGCCGGGCGGGGCGAATCGTCCGCCGATCAGCCCGGAACTGGAAGCCCAGATCCGCACGATCGGGTTGAAAACTTTTTACAGTCAAAGTTCGGCGCAAACCAAAGCCGAGCTCGCGCCGGTGCTGGAGGAGCTGCAGCGGGCGATGGAATCGGGCCGCATGATGCGGGGAAGGTGACCATCCGATCGGAAATCATTTTGTGCGAAGATTGTTGAACGACCGACCTCACCCTAACCCCCTCCCCCAGGAGAGGGGGATTCGCTTGGCAATCATTGGTGAACCTGGACAGTTGGTATTTATTCAAGGGTTTGAGGCAGAGTTAAATGAGGCGGCAGACGTAGAAGTGACATCCGAAGTTGGTAAGTCGCCCGAGCGCTATTCCCACTACTTGGGGGAGAGGGTTGGGGTAAGGGTGGGCGTTAAGCTCATTCTGGCCTTCACCCTCATCGAGCTACTGGTGGTCATTGCCATCATCGGGATTCTGGCGGCGCTACTGATGCCGGCGTTGGGCAAGGCGAAGGAGGCCGGACGTTCGACCGCGTGCATCAGTAACTTACGGCAAACCGGCATTGCCTTGCAGTTGTATGTGGACGGGAACAACAATCGCTTGCCATTCATGCAGGACCAATACCCTCAGGTGACGAACGAGTACGCTGGACCAGACACCGTGCTTTCAAACGAACTGGGCAATGTAACCGTGCTCAAATGCGTGTCCGACAAATGGCCTTCGGAGAAGCCGGTGCCGTTACCGGAAAAGTCACCAACCTACTTTGAGCAAACAGGCTCAAGTTATTCTTGGAACAGCCCTCTTAACGGCCAGCGAGCGGATAGTCTCATGGTGCTCGGCATACAGTTCAATCCACACGCCATCCCGGTATTCTTCGACAAGGAAAATTTTCACAAGGCGCGCGGGCCGGGCAAGGCGGTAAACTATCTCTATGCCGACGGGCATATCAAAAACCTGCTGACCCTTGAAGGGGCGATTCCAAAATGATCGAACTCCGCAACGTCCAAAAGAAATTCGGCTCGCGACTCGCGGTGGACGACCTCACCTTGACCGTCCCGCGGGGTGAAATCTTCGGGCTGCTCGGCCATAACGGCGCGGGCAAAAGCACGGCCATTGGCATGATGCTGGGCCAGGTTTGGCCGACCAGCGGCGGGGTGAGGGTCTGTGGGTACGACGTGGCGAGCCAGCGCGCGCTGGCTTTGCACAAGGTCGGCGCGATCTTTGAAACGCCGGCGTTTTACGATTACCTCAGCGGCTGGCGCAATCTGGAAATCCTCAGCCACTACACTGCGCCCACCGCGCCGCAACGGATTCGCGAGGTGGTGGCATGGGTTGGGCTGACCGGCCGCGAGCAATCAAAAGTGAAAACCTACTCACACGGAATGCGGGCGCGACTGGCGCTGGCGCAAGCCCTTCTGCCCGATCCGGAGTTGCTGATTCTCGATGAGCCGGGAAATGGTTTGGACCCGGAGGGCATTGCCGAAATGCGCCAGACCATCGGGCGGCTGCATCGGGAATTGGGCCTGACCATCCTGCTTTCTTCCCATCAACTTACCGAAGTGGAGCAGCTTTGCTCGCGCATTGC
>JADLHS010000486.1 GCA_020848635.1 Limisphaerales bacterium | reverse complement strand
CGCCTGAGCCATCGTGCCCGCGCCCTGGCGAAGCTCAAGGTTGCGCTCGACCGCTGAGATTTCCGTTTGTCCGCATTCCGGAGTTGTGCGATTGTTCGGGCGCAAGCTTCGTATCTATGGGACGAGTCGGATGGCTGGTTCGATGGGCGCCGGGGTTGTGACGTGCTGATGAATATGCTTTGTTTTCGTCGCGGTGCCATCCGGCTGGCGCTGGTCGCGTTGTATGCTGGGTTCAGTACCAGCGGTTTTGCGCAATACACCAACGGGATTTACGCCGAGTTCAACACGAGCCTGGGCAGTTACACCTGCCGGCTCGAATACGTCCTCGCCCCGAAAGCCTGCGCCAACTTCATCGGTCTGGCCACGGGCCAGCGCGCTTGGCTTGATCTGCCGCGCGGCGTGGTTAGAACGAATCCCTTCTACAATGGGACCACCTTTCATCGAGTAATTGCCGGCTTTATGAACCAGGGTGGTTCGCCGAACGGACTGGGCACGGATGGACCAGGCTATTCATTCGAAGATGAATTCAGCCCGAGTTTGCGCCACGACGGCTTCGGGGTGCTTTCGATGGCGAACTCGGGGCCTGACTCAAATGGTTCGCAGTATTTCATCACCGTTTCGGCACAACCCGGGCTCAATGACGTTCATTCCGTGTTTGGCAGGCTTCAGGGTGGGTCAAATGTTGTCTATGCGATCAATCATGTTGTGACTGGCGCCAGTGACAAACCGCTCACGAATGTCGTTGTAGAAGGCATCAACATCCGTCGCATCGGCGGAGCCGCTCAGGCATTCGACATCAACGCCCAAGGGCTTCCGCTCGTGACCAACCTTAAACTCCAGATTGCCAAGGATGGCGCAAACATTAGCCTCTCCTTCAGCAATCGCGTTTACGCCGACAATCGCCTTTATGTTTCCAGCGATCTAACGAGTTGGACCGGCACCGAGCTGGGGATCGAAATCACCGCGCCGGTTTCCAATTCCCTTGCTCGCGGTGCCGGCGCGGCGAGCCAGTTTTTCCGGATGGCGCAGGTGCAGTACCCGACGTCCACCTTTGCGCCAAGGAATTTGTACGATCGGGTGTTGACCCTGAATTTCAGTGGGGGAGGTGGCACGTTTACCATCAACTTCAATTCGGCGGGCGGCGGCAACTATACTTGGACTCAAGGAGCGTCGGGAACGCTGAGTTACGCCTGGCAGCAGTCCCCCTATCGTGGCCGGCTTTCGCCCGTGAGCTTTTCCGCTTTTGTTCCGATGTTCTTGCGGTTGGATTTTGCCAGCACTTCCGCGGGTGGTTTTTCCGGGGTCGCTTACCCTAATTACCCATTCACGCTCGGGGCATTTTCCGTTTCGGGCTCGTTTGGCATCACCCCATAGGAAGGAAAGTCGGAGGAGCGCGCCATCGAGGGCAACCATAGCCCGCCGGGGTGAAAATGGTTATTTTGGCTTTGGTAACTTGTCGTTGATCAAACCACTGCTGGCCATCATGCGGAGCCGGTGCCGTCCGCGGATCGGTTCGGTCCAAAATGTTCCGCCGGCGCACTCGACAATCAGGCCGCCCGCCGCCACGTCCCAGAGGCTGACCGCGCGTTCGATATAGGCGTCGTAGCGCCCGGTGGCTACGTAGGTCAGCCCGAGCGCGGCGGCGCCCATCATGCGCAGCCGGCGGACGCGTCGCACCAGCCAGGCGAAGTGCGGCAGCCCGCGCTGCAAATTCACCTGGCTCTTCCCAAAACCCATGGAAACGATGCACTCTTTCAATTCGCGCCGCCGGCTGACGTGAACGACTCGTCCATTTAATCGCGACGGCCCGCCGCGAATCGCCGTCCAGAGCTCATCCTGAAATGGATCATAAACAACGCCGACAATGGATTCGTGGTCCTTCCCGCGCGATTGGCGTTGCTGCAGCGCGATGGAAACGCAGGCGTGTGGGATGCCGTAGGCGAAATTCACGGTGCCGTCAATCGGGTCCACCACCCAGCGATATTCCTCGTTCACCGCGCCCGAATCGCCCTCCTCGCCGAGCACGGCAATCTTCGGCAGCGCCGCGCGCAGGATTTTTTCAATTATTTTCTGGCAGCGGACGTCCAGTTCCAACTTGATGTCGTAGGCGGTGGAGGCGTTGACTACTTTGGGCGCGCGCAGGTTTTGGCGCATTAGGGTGCCGGCGGCGCGCGCGGCTCGGACGGCGACGGTCAATGCCGACTTCTTTTCTTTCGTATTCATTTCAAACAAGGTTTCAATCCGGTTTCAATTCCAACAGACAAGCGTCCAGCGGCGCCAATTCCGGCTGCAGAATCAAGGTTTTTCCGTGGAAGTCGCCCATGCGTTTACGCCCGGCGGCATCAATCCGATAAACCTGCCCCCGCTCGGGCAGCCCGTACGCCGCGGCATCCACGCGGAGTTGCGGGTTCACCGGTTGGTCGCTGATGCTCGCCACGGCAATCGCCACGGTCTGGTTCGGAGCGCGCCAACCGGCGGCCAGCACCAGCGGCGAGCGTTGGCGAAATTCTTTTAATCCGCCTTGCTGGCCGGCATAAATCGAAAGGCGCGACATCTCCAATTCCGCCGTCGGAACCTCAACTTCGGGTGGCGCGAGCATTTCGCCATGCAGCAGATAGCTCCGGGCGCGGGCATGAATTCGGGCCAGGCGAACCACGTAATCCAACTCCTCTGCGCGCTCCTGCAATTGTGTCGGGCGGAAGTTCGCAATGGTTGGCTGCTGTCCCCAGACAAACGCACGCGCTTGTTCGAGCCGAAACTGCCGCGCGAACTTCCGGTCGAGCAGCTTGAGCGGTTCCCGGGGCGCGGTCGCGACGGGCCACAATTCGTCGTACGGCGGCATGGTGAGCGAGGAGTAGTTGCCATAGAAGACACTGTAGCCGTGATAGACGGCATGGAAGAAGGGGATGGTTTCCCAGCCGTCCGGGCCGGCGTAACGTTCGTGGCTGACCTGCAGGGAGAGCATCAGGTCGAGATACGGCAGCCAGTTCTCCCCGCAACCTTCACCGGCCAGCGCCGGACGACCGCGCTCGGCACAGCGCTGGCGAATCTCCGCCGCCAGCGACTGGAACCCGCCCATCCAATAGGTTCCGCCACCGATTGCATGGCCGTGTTGCGGGTCGAAGCACGCAAGGCTGGAGCAGGCCTGGTCCATGTAAATGCCATCCACGCCGAGTTGCCCGAACGCGCTCGCGGCCAGACCAGCATACTTGTGGCGCCAGAATTCCGTGCCCATGCACATCGAGGCGCACGGCGATTTTGTGAAGGTGTTGTACACCTCCGGCCTGACCTCGCCATCGGCGGCTTTGACGGCAAAACGTGCGGCGTTTTCATTGGTCCAACTGGCGGTTGTCATGCCCCAGAGGCGTTGATTCATGTAAACGATGGCGCGGACATCGTTGGCGTGCGCGCGCTGGAGCGCGGCTTGGAACGGTGCCTCCCCTTCGCGCGGCGGCAGGTATTCTGGAAAGCCCGCGTCGTAGGCGCAGCCGTGCCACCAATGCCAGAACACGCTGACGGGCAGGCCCAGTTCCTTTTGCAACGCGATGGCGGGATCGAGGACGCCGGGCGAAGCGCCACGGTTCCAGACCCACAGCGCGGTGTTCGTGACCCAGGACGGACCCAGGCCGAGCTTCAGCCGGCTCTCCCGGGCCCACGACTGGTTTGTGGCCCAGGAACGGTAGCGCGTCGCGGCGTCGAACCAATTACCGTGGAATGCGCCGAGCCCGACCGCGTACGGCAGAGCATAGGTTTTGCGGGCCGGGTCGTTGTTTTCCGGCCGGTGCAGGATTTCCAAATTGAAACCGGCGCTGCCGTTGCCAAACACGGCGAAGTCTTTCAGATAACCCGCCGTGTCATCGCAGGCGGCGTACAAACCCGTGCCGCCGCCGCCCGTCAACGCCACGCATTGCAGGGAGAGCAGGCCGGGATATGACCATTCCAAGCGCCGGGATTTGCCGGCGGGCCCGTTGAGCAAAGTGCGCGGATGCTCCGCCTGCTGCCCGAGCCAGACAGGGACAGCCAGGCGCTCGCCCGGTTGTTCGGGAACTTCGAGCAGGCGCGGAAAGCGAATCAGGTGCGGCGATTGCCCCTGCAGGTTGTGGAGCGCAATCTGCCAGTGGCTCACGGCTTGGTCCGGATCCAAACGCACCTCGACTTCCACGCGCAACTCCGGCGCTCCCCCACGGCCCAGTTCGCGCCACTCCAGATGCAGGCCGCCCGGTTTGGCGGCGAGCGGAGTTGCCTCGCACACCCGCGCGTTGGCCGGGGTCAGCTTGCCGCCATCGGCGAACTCCAGTTCCCACAGCCCGCCTCGGTTGGTGGATAAGCCCGCGAGATTGTGTTGCGACGAACGATCAATCAGCTCGACAATTTGCCCGGTCGTCGTGTCCACGCCGACTTGAAGCTGCGGTCCGACCGCGCGCACGATTGGTGACGCGGTCACCGGAACTGGATGGGCTACCGGCAGCAACAAACCGGCGACAATCAACCACGCGCCCAAACCCGGCCACCGGCGGCCAGAATTGCGGCGAACGCCCCACTCCGGATGTTGCCGGCAGCGGAAAGGCATGCCGGCCCGTTTTATCCACGCCGTTTTTTCATTCCTCCTCACTGTCCGGGCTTGGCAATTTTCCGATGGTTTCATCCGGTTTCAATCCTGCGAAAGAAACCGCTCCTCTGCGAGTCGAAGTTTGTGATCGTGTCTCAAGCCTCGAACGGGCGGGAATCACCTGCGCCGCGGGCTTTCAGTTTGCCCGGGCCTATCCCGGCTGATGCCCGGCTCAGCGCCTGCCAACTTTTTGCAAACTCTGTTTGCTTTTTAACTCGCCTCCCTCTGATAATCAGGTCCAGTGAAATCGCTCTTGAACTTCAGGTTCGGAAAATCTTCCTGGTCGCTATCACTGGGCGAGTACGTCTTCCTGGTGGTGGCCGTGGTGGGTGGCTGGTTCGCCGGGTTTGCCACGTCCGAGCAATCCGTGGCGGCCCGTTCGGCCCCCGCAACGCAGCTCACCGGCGGGACAAACGCGACGGAGCTCCGGCCTGGGACTTACCCCGCTCCGGCGGCTGAGTAGTCGCCGCCGACGGCTTTGCTGGCTTCAAGTCCGGCAGCGCCAGGTAACGTTGCGCATTTCCGTGACAGATGTTGCGGATCATGGGGCCGAGCAGCGATTCATCATTCGGCAACTCGCCCGACTCCACGTCGCGCCCGATGAGATTGCACAACACCCGGCGGAAGTATTCATGGCGCGGGAACGACATGAACGAGCGCGAGTCCGTGACCATGCCAACGAAACGCGAAAGCAGTCCGAGGTTCGACAGCGCGTTCAACTGCCACTCCATGCCTTCCTTCTGATCGAGAAACCACCAGCCGGAGCCGAGCTGGATTTTGCCGGCCACCGTACCGTCCTGGAAATTGCCGATCATGGCGGCAAACACGTAATTGTCCGCCGGATTCAGGTTGTAGATCACCGTTTTGGGCAGCGCGTTCTCCTGATCCAGCCGGTCCAGAGACGCGGCGAGGGCGCTGGCCTGCGGAAAATCGCCGATGGAATCGAAGCCGGTGTCCGGGCCGAGCTGCCGGAGCAGCCGGGTGTTGTTGCCGCGCAACGCGCCGAGGTGAAGCTGCTTCACCCAGCCGCGCTCGGCGTCGAGCCGGCCGAAGAACAACATCAGGTAGGCGGTGAACTGCGAATGTTCCGCGGGCGAAACGGGTTTGCCCTGGCGGGCTTTGGCAAAGATCGCGCCCGCAACTTTGTCCGAGCAGAAATCCGATGAACAATGATTCAGGCCGTGATCGGACAGACGACAACCGTGCTCGTGGAAGAACGTGTGCCGCCGCTTCAGGGCGTTGAGGAAGCTCGGGAGATTCGTGATATCCACATCACTGGCGGCTTCGAGTTGATTCACCCAGGCGTTGAAAGCTTCCGCCTGATGCACGGTCAACGCCTTGTCCGGCCGATACGCCGGATAAACACGCGGGCCACCGCCGGCTGCGGCGAGCGTTTCGTGATAGCGGAGGTCATCCGTCGGATCATCCGTGGTGCAAAGGGCGGTGACATTAAACTTCTTCAGGATGCCCTGCGTGCTTAGGGCGGGCGTGGCGAGTTGCGCGTTGGCTTGCTGCCAGATGCGCGCGGCCGAGGATTCATTCAGCAACTCATTAATGCCGAAGTAGCGCTTCAACTCCAGGTGCGTCCAGTGATAAAGCGGATTCCGCAACGTGTGCGGCACCGTGGCCGCCCAGGCCGAAAACTTGGCGGCGGCCTCGGCGTCCCCGGTGCAGAACCGTTCGGCGACGCCATTGGAGCGCATCGCGCGCCACTTGTAGTGATCGCCGGCGAGCCAGATCTCGAACAGGTTGCGGAAGCGGCGGTTCTCCGCGATGTCGCGCGGCGGCAGGTGATT
>JADLHS010000485.1 GCA_020848635.1 Limisphaerales bacterium | reverse complement strand
CGCTCCTCGCTTTGCTGCAACGTCACCGCGATGCGTTTGCGCTCGGTGATGTCTTCGGAAATGCCCAGCAGGTGGGTCGGCTGCCCGGCGGCGTCGAAGATGGGGACTTTCCAAACATGCGTGATCCGCGCGCCGTGATGCCGTGTCTGGATCGTCTCCTCCGCCGTCTCCAAAACGCCCCGGCTCGTCAACGCCGCGCGATCGCGGGCGACATACAGCGCGGCATCCGCGGGGGGGAAAAAATCGTGGTCGCTCTTGCCGATCATCTCGGCACTGGGAATCCCGGTCAGTTCCTCACCCGCGCGGTTCCAGAGGACGAACCGGAGTTCCCGGGCCTCTTTGATGAACACCGGGATCGGGAGATTCTCCACCACGGCGCGAAGAAACGCCTGGGCGCTCTCGCGTTCGCCGGCTTCGGCTTGCAGGGTGGTGTTCACCTGGCGCAGTTCCGCCGCCCACTGTTCGGCCTCGGCGCGGCGGCGGATTTCCGCAATTTGATAATGCCAGCTGAACCGCCACCAGAGCAGCGCCCCGGCCGTGAGCGTCAGCAAGGTCACGTCGCTGGTCGCCGCCCATCCGGACTGCAGGTCGGGGAGGAATCGCGGCAGCAGCAACATGAGGATCGCCTCGCAACTGGCGAAGATCAGCAGGGTTTCGACCAAGAGGCGGTGCTTGGCGTTAACGATTCTCATGATGCGCGCCTTGCCGGCCGCCGGCCGTTGGCGGCCATCGGATTCGTTGCCACTTGCCCGCAGCAACGCGGCTGGTGGGTAGGCTTCATCGTGTGGGTGGCTTGGCGGTCGGTAACGGGACCGTGGCGGCGGCGCCGGCACCCGGACGGGTCGCCGCGCGTTGTTTTCGCAGGAAGGCGGTGTCCGATTCATCATCCAGTGTGGCGCGGACTTTGCGGGCCAGCGACGCGGGCGTATAGGGTTTGGGCAGGAACGCCACGCCCGGATCCAGCACGCCGTGTTGCGCAATGGCGTCATCCGTGTACCCCGACGTGAAGAGCACCTTGAGATCGGGATAGGTCGCTTGCAGCCACTCCGCCATCACCTTGCCGCCCATCAGCGGCATGATGACATCGGTGACCACCAGGCGAATTGGGGCGCCGCGATGCTCGCGCGCCACCTGCAGGGCGTCCTGGCCGTTGGCGGCCGAAAGCACTTCATAACCCTGGGCGACCAGGACCTCGCGTGCCAGATGCCGCACGGAGCGTTCATCCTCCACGACCAGCAGGGTTTCCGTCCCGCGCGGCAAGGGGCCGGTCGGCACGGCCGAGGCCGCGACATCCAGCGGTTGCTCGACGCGGGGAAAATAAACCTTGAAGGTCGTGCCTTTGCCCAGCTCGCTGTAAACGCCAATGTGACCGCCGGATTGCTGGACGATGGTCTGGCAGGTCGCCAGCCCCAGGCCGGTGCCCTTGCCCTTGGCCTTGGTGGTAAAAAACGCCTCGAACAGCCGGGCCTGAACTTCCGTGGTCAAGCCGGTGCCCGTGTCGCTGACACTCAGCAGCACGTAATCCCCGGCCGTCGCGCCGGCGTGGGTGCGCACGTAGGTTTCATCGAGTGTGACGTTGCTGGTGGCGATGGAGAGCTTGCCGCCATTGGGCATGGCATCACGGGCATTGACGACCAGGTTCATCAGCACCTGGCCAATGTAGCCGGCATCCGCCTTGATGCGGCCGGTGTCGTTGCCCAGCACCAAGGTCAGGGCAATATTCTCGTCCACCAGCCGCCGCAGCATTCTGTGGAGGTCTTGCACCACGTCGTTCAGATTGAGCACGACGGGCTGGACGGTTTGTTTGCGGCTGAACACGAGCAATTGCCGGGTCAACCCGGCGGCGCGCTCCGACGCGTGGCGAATCTCCTCGATCGGTTTGCGCAGGGGCTCGGTGGGCCCAAAATCCTGCAGCATCAAATCGCTGTAGCCCATGATGACGGCGAGGATGTTGTTGAAGTCATGGGCCACGCCGCTGGCGAGCTGGCCAATCACCTCCATTTTTTGCGCTTCGATAAACTGGGCCTCCAGCCGGCGGCGGGTGGCCCGATCTTCCACTTCCTGCAGGGCGCGGCGCACCGCCGGGGCGAGCCGGGTGAGATGGTTTTTCAGGACATAATCCGTGGCGCCGCTCTTGAGCGCATCAATGGCCCGTTCCTCGCCCAGCGTGCCGGAAACCAGAATGACCGGCAGGTCCGGCCAGCGGGTGCGCACGATTTCCACGGCGGACAAGCCATCGAACGCGGGCAGGGAGTAATCCGACAGCACCAAGCCAATGCCGCCGCGCTCGAGTGCGGCCACAAAAGTGCCGCGGGTTTGCACGCAACTGATGGCGCAGGTGATGCCGGCCGTTTCGAGGGTGGATTGAATGAGCGCGGCATCGTTGGGATCATCTTCCAGGTGCAGGATGTGGAGCGGGAATTTCATGAATTACCTCGGGCTTTCCGCGGCCAGGGCTTCAGGGCGGGGGGACGTCGTTTCTCCTTCGCGCGTGGGCGGCGGCGGTTCGTTCACGGTCCCCAAAAAGACGCCGAGCTGTTTGACCGCTTTCATG
>JADLHS010000662.1 GCA_020848635.1 Limisphaerales bacterium | reverse complement strand
GGAGGTCTCGTCCTCGGGACCTTCGCGGAGCCCGAGCTGGCGCAAGCGGGCCCGCAGGGTGACTCGGGAAATTCCCAGCCAGCGGGCGGCGAGCGAGAGGTTGCCGGCGGCGCGGAGCATCGTTTGGGCGAGCAGTTCCCGTTCCGCCTCACGGACCACTTGGGAGTGCGCATCGTGCACCAGGCCGGCTTGGGCGCGGCGGAGGATCTCGGCCACCAGTTCCTGGAGCGTCTGGCCCCCTGTGGGATTGGCGGGGAACGCGCGACCGACCGCCTCGGTGCTCACGGCATCCACGTGGGCGGCGGTGACCGGGTATCCCTGGGCCTGAAGGATGGCCTTGCGCACGATGTTCTCGAGCTCGCGGACGTTTCCCGGCCAGGGATGGTGCCGCAGACACTCGACCGCGTCGGGTAGGAAGGCCGGGTTTGGGTTCCCCAGTTCGGGCCCGTGCCGGCGGGCGAAATGATTGATCAGCAGCGGGATATCCTCTCTGCGTTCGCGCAGAGCCGGGAGGCGAATGAGCGCCACGGCGAGCCGGTAATAGAGGTCCTCGCGGAACTCCTGCCGCGCCATCATTTCCTCCAGATTCCGATGGGTGGCGGCGAGGATGCGCACGTCGACGGGGATGGGCTCGCTGCTGCCGAGGCGCTGGACGGTGCGCTCCTGCAGGACCCTGAGGAGCTTGACCTGGACCGTCGGACTGAAATCGCCGATCTCGTCGAGGAACAGCGTGCCTCCGTTGGCCAGTTCGAACCGGCCCTGCCGGCGGCTCTCCGCCCCCGTGAAAGCCCCTCGGTCATGGCCGAACAGCTCGCTTTCCAGCAGGGTGTCGGGAAGCGCCGCGCAGTTGACGGCGATAAAGGGTCGCTCCGCCCGGTCGCTGTGCCGCCAGATGGCCCGCGCCACCAGTTCCTTGCCCGTTCCGGTTTCCCCGCGGATCAGGACCGGGACCGGTCGGGCGGCCAGCCGGCCGATCTCCTTGTAGACGCCCTGCATGCCTCGGGAGATGCCGACGAGGAGGGTGGACGGATCGGGGGCCCCGGTGGGTGACGGGCTGGTCCTCTGCCGCCGGGCCGCTTCGGCGGCCGTCCCGAGCAGGGGAAGCAGTTCGGTGCCATTCAACGGCTTCACGACGTAATCATAGGCCCCCAGCTTCATGGCCTCGATGGCGGTGTCGATGGTCCCGAATCCCGTCATCAGGACCACCGGCAAGCCGGGTTGCTGGGGCCGCAATTGGCGAATGATGTCCAGTCCGCTCAGCCCTCCGAGCTGAAAGTCGGTGAGGACGACATCGAAGGACTCCCGAACGGCACGTTCGAGGGCGGCCTCGCCGGAATCGACCCAGACCACCTCGAAACCGGCTTCCGCGAGCATTCGCCGAATCGCGCCCGCGATCTCCGGGTCATCCTCGACTAGCAGGACTCGTGCCTTGCCCATGTCAGCCCCACGCTCCCTCCGCAACCGCTCGTCGCGCAACAGTCTTTACGCCGGGCTTCCGTCCCCCGGTTGGCGTTCGGAACCCGATCGACCGCGGGCTGGTCGGAATCGGACCGGTTTTTTCCCGGGGCGGAAACAATCTAACCAGCCGGGCGGGGTGCCGCGGTCGGAAGCAGCGGATTGGCGTACGCCCGTGGCGCGCAGAGCTCTCTCCGGTAGTGGCATGGAACTAGCTTGCTCGGATGCGGAATCACGGACTGACGCGTCCGGAGTTCCCGAAACAGCCATGGCATTCCCCGCAACTGCCTCCGCCGACGGGATGGGAGTCCTCGAGGCGCGTGCGGCATCGGCGGCTGTCCTCCCGCGGCCGGGAGTCTCCGAAACCCAGCGGTGCAGTGTTTGTCGGAAGGTGCATTCAGCCAGTGAGCTCATCCCGGCGGCGGCCGTGCCGCCCGCGGTTTCGCGGCTCATCCGACGGGATCACCCGACCTGGGCCGACGGCGGCTGGATTTGCGTGCCCGATCTCAATCGGTTCCGGCTCGAACACGTGAAGCTGGATCTGGGTGAGGGGTGCGGGATTATTTCGGATCTGGAATCCGATGTTCTTCAGAGCCTGACGGCCGACCAGGTGATGGCCGAGGATCTGAACCGACAATACGATCGGCGCATTTCCCGGTCTGGTCGGATGGCGCAAGCGCTCACGACGGCGGCGGGGAGCTGGTCGTTTCTGACCTCGTTTTCGCTGATCGTGGCGGCTTGGATCGCCATCGGCAGCGTGATGCTGCCGGGCCGGGTGCCGGATCTTTATCCGTTCATCGTGGTGAACACGGTGCTTTCGGGGATCTGCGCGTTGCAGGCGCCGGTGGTGCTCATGGGCATGCGCCAGCGCGAGGAACGGCAGCGGCTGCAGGCGGAGATCGAATACAAGCGCTCGCTGAAGGCGGAGGTCCTCTCGCGACAACTGGGCGAGAAACTCGATCACCTGCTCACCCTGGAAGCCCGGCATGCCGCCGCCCTGGGGTTGGAGCCCTCGCTGCCCTTCGACCACGACGACCCGGGCGCGGAGGCCGTCGTCGCCGGAGCGGGTCCGGTGAAACCGGCGGTGGGAAAGGCGAAAGCCTGAGATTT
>JADLHS010000484.1 GCA_020848635.1 Limisphaerales bacterium | reverse complement strand
GAAGCCGACGCCGCTCAACTGGAGAAATGGGTGGCTGGATTCAAGGAGCAGAACGGAACAGACCCCAAAGGAATTCTCCTCATTGACGCTTACTGTGAAACACCACTCAACGAGCGCATTGAGCCAGCGTTCCCCAATCAAATGCTTAAATACTCTACCCAGCGCGAGCATTGCTTGGCGACAACGACCCAACTACTCGGCCTGCTACTTGAGGCCAGAGTACACCCAGAAAAGCGCGTAGACTTGGTTAACACGCTGTTTTCGACGATTGGTGTTTACACCCAGTTTGCAGATTGGGAAACGTTTCTGATCGCGCTACCGACAGCGCCTACTCCCGCGAAGAAGAAATGAATTCTTCATTTAGAATCCC
This sequence comes from Limisphaerales bacterium, assembly GCA_020848635.1. Taxonomy (GTDB): domain Bacteria; phylum Verrucomicrobiota; class Verrucomicrobiia; order Limisphaerales; family JADLHS01; genus JADLHS01. The sequence goes on along the minus strand of JADLHS010000484.1, from coordinate 8,820 downwards.
AACGGGATTCCAACTTTCAGCCCAGGGTTGCGCGGCACGCGCTACCCTGGGTCAACGCCCCAAACATTTCCTCAACCCTGAAGGGGTTTCATCCCGTCCCCAATTCCCCCGCTGCAACCCCGTTGGGGTTTTCACGCCCACCCAGCGTAGTCGCTCCTCGCCAGTCCGGCTCGGACCTCCAACGCTGGGCTGGATGACGTGGCCCGGTTGGGGCATCTGTAGCGGCGGTCTGTGACCGCCGGTGGCAGTGCCACTTCCCATTCTGAGGACGGTCCCCGTTCGGCGCTCACAGAGCGCCGTTAGAAAACCGGAGCGGCGGGGTGTCCTGCCCCCCATGAAGCAGCATCCGAGCAAAACCCTACGACGTGTGTTGCCGACACAGTCGCGTTCCATTCTCATCGCTTGCGCCGTATCACGGCGAGATGGTCACGCGCAGACGATAGAAAGCGCGCGGCCAGCCGGTGATGTTCGTGTCGATTATGGTCGCTACGCTTCCATTCGTGGTCGCGATCACGCCGGGAACGAAAACATTTGTGACGGCAGTCGAGGGTCGGAAGTCGAAGAGTGTTGTCCAGGCGGCGGGCAGATTGGTGCTGCGATCCAGTTGATAGAAAAGGTCAGTGGCATTCGCCTGATAATTAAACGTGTTCGTGCTGCTGGTGCCGTCCGGTTTCAGCGTGAAGATGAGTGCGGTGCCGGGATCGGGATCGGATCCGCTGGTCAAAGTTGCGTATTCAATGGCGTTGATGCGGCCATCGCCGTCGGGGTCGGCGCCATGCGCGTTCGAACCGGGAGGAAAGTTGGTGGAAATGGTTTCCACAGCCCAAATGTTGTAGGTCTTATACGTCCCGGCTTCGTAAGCGCCGATGTCAGGGATGCCCACGATGGGAAATCCGCGTTGATCGCTGGTGGCACTGCTGCCGACGGCGGCATTGCGCGCGGGGCTGCCGGGCAAGAGCGCCATGGTCGTGGTGTTTCCGCCGTAAGCGCCCAGGATGGCCAGCAACGCAGCGCTTGTGTTCGCGGCAGGGCCGCCCGGCACGTTGCCGGTCAAAACGGCCACGAGGTTCGTCCCGATATAATTCATGATGGTGAAATTGCGAATGTCTGCACCTGTGGGCGAGGTATTGCCGGAAACAATGCTGTTGGCCACCGTGGCGACGCCGCCATTGTAAATGCCCCCGCCTGCACTCCCGCCATAATTTCCGGAAACCGTGCAGTGGGTCAGGGCGAGCGTTCCATCGTTGGCGATCGCGCCGCCCAGCGCCGAAGCGGTGTTACCGTAGAAAGTGCAGTTGGTCAGCGAGAGCACCGAGTCGTTGTAGATCGCGCCGCCGGTGAGGCTGACGTTGTTGTTGTAGAAGGTGCAACGGCTAAGGATCATCGTGCCGTTGTTGACGATGGCGCCGCCGCCATTATTGAAACCGTTCGTGCCCGTGCCATTCCCGCCAATGAACCCAAAACCCTTGAGCGTCGCGATGCTGCCGGTCAGATTTTGAAAAATGCGACTCACGTTGAGTCCGGAAAAGGCAAAACCGCTGGTCATCGCGGTGCCATCAATGGTCACGCCGTTGGTATCGGCGATCTCGATCTGGTTGGTCAACAAAATCGCCTGGCCGTTGAGCGAGGAATCGAACGTGATCGTGTCCGGCCCGGGGCTCGCCGCCGCCGCCGCGAGCGCACTGCGGAGCGAACCAATATTCGTGCTGCTGGACGTGTTCCGGACGACCAACGCACTGACGAGGGTCAGCACGACATCGTTGCCATCGCCGCCCACGTAGCTGATCCGCCCGTTCAATAACGGCGAACCGGGCCAGGCCAGATACGCGCCCTCCGGCAGGCCTGTGAAGTTGCCGATGATGGGATCCGCACCGTCATTATCCACGATGGTGAACGAGTCTCCCACCTGACCAGCGTAGAAGGGAAGAAATCCGGTGGTGGCGCCAGTGAGACTCACGCCTCCAGCCACTTTGAACCGCGAATAGTCCGTTGTGTTTGTTCCCAGCACGAAGTAATTAAGCGCACCGAACGGAATGGCCACGGTGCCATTCAAGGCGATATTGGTGCTGACCAACCCCGGGAAAATTCCGCCAGACCCGGGAAGTAGCGTGAGGTTCGTGGCGGTCGGATGCGAGATGGGGGCATTGAGGTTGATGCCGCCGGATCCGCCACCGCCGATGACGAGATTCGCCGATTGCACCCGATCCAACTCGGCATCTGTCAATCCCATGATTGCTGGACCGCCGGGGATATCCGCGTTGCCCAGAGCGATGGTCGTATCGAAAGTAATCGGCGCGAATTGAACAAGGCTGGCAGGGTTTGTGGTAAAGATGCTGGCGTTTGCCGCAACTGACACCAGGTCGGAATGAAACACGATGTTCCCCCCGCTGGCCGGGGTGCTGATGATTCCATCGTCCGCGAAGATCAGCCCAAAGCTTCCGCCGGGCCCGCCCGTGCCCGTGATTCCGATGTTCCCACCACCCGATGAGATGCGCGCGCCACCGCCGCCCAGTTCCAATCCCCGATTTTCTCCGCCCCCACTACCCGTTCCGGTGCCAGTGACGGTAAGGTTGCCCGAGCCGCCCGCCCGAATCTCGCCGCCGTTCAGCACCGAGACCCCGATGCCGAAACCCGTTCCCACCGGACCTCCTGTGCCGCTTACAGATACCTGCCCCCCGCTGGAGGAGATGGAAGAGCCGGCACCTTCAACGCTGACGCCGCGATTGACGATGTTGCTGCTCGCGCCGCCATTGCCGGTGAGAATCACGGCGCCGGGATCGCCCCCGATCACTTTCGCGCCGTTGACGACTTGCACACCAAATTGATAACCGTTCACGCTGCCCGCGCCGTCGCCGCCCGTGCCATTAACGGTCACATATCCTGTACCAGTCGATTTGATGGTGGCGCCGTTGAGATTGATGCCGATGAAATCACCCGCCGTGGGAGTGGTTTGCTTGTTGGCTTCCATGGTCAGGTACCCATCCAACACTTCAAAACTTGACCCCGCACCCATGTCAACGCTCCGGCTGGCATAAACCGAAATGGGCCCGGTGCCGGTGGCGATGATATTCGCGTTGGGCGCGATCGTGACGGAATTTGGCTTGGGAGAACCATTCTGCAAATCCACGTACAACCCGTCTCCCGAGGCGAAGGTGATGTCGCCATTGAAATTTACCGTATCGCTGTTGGTGCCGCTGAAAATATCGAGGCTGGGAAAATTGTTACCGGAAAAGGCGCTGATGTTTTCCACATTCGTGCCATTGCCGGGGTACACGGAGATGAAATTGATGCCAGCCAAGGAAATATTGCCCGAGCTGTTGTTGAGCAACGCGCCGCCATTCACGCCGAAGGTCCGTCCCGCCGCGTCGAACCGGATGAAGCCCGCTACCGGGTTGGTGATGCTCAACGTGTCGCTATTGTTGGAGTTGTCCGTAATGGTGATCTGACCGCCGGCGCTGGTGACCGAGTAATTGGGTTCTGCCCCCACGGTGACGGTGACCGACCACGATGAGCCGGTGGAAAAATCAGCGTTCACATACGCATCGTAAGTTCCCGGGGGCAATGGATAGGGCGTCGCAAATTGTCCGGTGAAATTCGCCGTGCCGGTGCCGGAAATGGTTTCATTGTTGAAGCTGACGAACCCAGAAAAACCTCCCCCAGTCACCGTCTTGCTGACTTGCGTGATTCGCAGCCCCGCCAGAACCACCACGCGGAAATGATCCCGTCCGTCCGCCGTGGTCGTCACCGTACCGGAAAACGTATTGGCGCCGAGCGTGAGGGTATAACTGGTGCCGGGCGCAGAGTTTGAAAAGTCCGGGCCTTCGCTCGCGTCTGTCGCAAGCGCCCGTGGCGCAACGAATGCGGCAAATAACACCGTCATCGCGACGACAGCGGGAAATGAAAACCGATTTATCCGGGCAAAAGTATTCATATGGATGTTGGAGGTTTTCCGGTGGGGGCAGACTTTTTGTTTAATCGTTTGGCCGCAACAGTTGCTCTGATGGACGAATAAGAACATGAAATTCAGCCTGTTTCAATGCATTTCGGGGGGGCCAGGATAAACTCAATCTCTCCGATTTCTTCCGCGACAAGTTCGTTGAGGTTGTGATTTCCGCTTCCCGCCCACCGAGCTGGAGGTGCTTGCGCACGGCCACCAATCCGTCCCTAATTCCCCCGCTGCAACCCCGTTGGGGTTGCGATTTTTTCCATCCAAAGCCAGCGTAGTCGCTCCTCGCCAGTCCGGCTCGGGCCTCCAACGCTGGGCTGAATGCCGTAGCCCCGTTGGGGCACAACCGGAGCGCGGGTCTGTGACCCGCAGCAACTTTGCCGATCCAGGCGCCGTAGAAAATCGCAACGGCTTGCTCACATCCACCCTGCTGCGACTCACTGAGTCGCGCTCCGTTCGTGAATCCCAACGGGATTCCATCCTTCAGCCCAGGGTTGCGCGGTCCGCGCTACTTTAGGTCAACGCCCCAAACATTTCCTCAACCGTCGTAGCGGCGTCTCGGCAGAGCGCCGCACTCTGAAGCCCCCCGGACAGATTTGCGGCAGTCTGCCGACAGGCCGCTACGATAAAAGGATTGCGGCTCTCTGCCGAGAGTCGCTACGTTCGCCACCTGAAACCTGCGCCGCTCACCGAGCAGCCAGCAATGCATCATTTGCCGCGCCTCGCGCCGGAGTTTTATCGCGGATTCGCCGTGGTGCAGTGGACCATCCCCCTCGAACACCGCGCCACCGGCTGGCTGGACGAGACGTTTCATCTCCATTTCCGCGAATTACTGCTCCACGCCGCTGCGCGTGAAGGTCTGTTCTGTCCGGTCTATGTTCTCATGCCCGACCATCTGCATCTGCTCTGGATGGGCTTGCGCGGGGACAGTGACCAGCGCAACGCCATGATAGTTCTCCGCAAACATCTGGCTGCCGAACTGGCACGGCGCTCGCCGACCGGCGTGGAATTTGAACTGCAAAAGCAATCGCATGACAGTGTGCTAAGGGAGAAAGACCGATTGCGCGGCGCGTTTGAAAAAACCTGCTTCTACCTGCTCGACAATCCGTGCCGGAAGAAACTGGTGAGCCATCCGCGTGAATGGCCGTATCTGGGCTCGGTTGTTCCAGCCTATCCATTTCTGCATCCGTTGGGTGAAGATTTTTGGGAACAGTTCTGGAAGATTTATCAGGAGCAACGGGAGGCGATGCCAGCGTTGCGGCGCGTCGGCAGGCCGGCGCATTTCTTACTTTGCCTTTTTTAGATGGCGGCACTCTGCCGAGATGCCGCTACGCCAAAATGGGTGACGCTCCAACGCTGGGCTGAATGATGCAATCCCGTCGGGATCGGCGCGCGGCGTTCACGTCGCTTCAACGTCCGTGTTAAAACACGCGCCCGAATTTCTCCACGCCTCCCATCGGTCGCGCTCCGTTCCCGAATCCCAGCGGGATTCCATCCCTCAGCCCCGGGTTGGTCCGGGCCGGACGGGCGAGGAGCTATCCTGGGTCACCCGCCTTCGTCTGACTTCGGCGCGATAGGCCCGCCAAAATGAACAGCAACCCTCAAAACTCTAGCAGCGGACATGGGGCCGCTCTGATCTCACGAACCCCGGAAATAGATGAGCCGACTCACCTCGGCTGCAACACGGGCCTGAATGACGTTGCCCGTCGGGGCAGTCACCGGACTTCGCGCCAGCGTGTTTTGGACTGCGACGGGAAGCGCAGCGCCCCGCCGCTCCCGTTCTGCCACCGCACTCCAAGTCGCTTCGCGCACAGGGTGCGTCTTTCGGCGTGGCGGCTTCTTGCCCAGCTTCACGCTTCGCTGAGCCAGGTGACTGGAGTGTCAGACCCTCGTGCTTATAGCTGGACGTTTGTCTCAGGAGTTCTTCTTCCCAAACTCCCGATCCAGTGGAATCAGCAGCACGACCGCAAAGCTCGGAAGGGTGGCGAGAATCACCCACACGAAGAAATGCTGGTAGCCGATGAGTTCCTGCAACCAGCCGCTCCACATGCCGGGCAGCATCATACCGAGCGCCATGAACCCGGTGCAGATCGCGTAGTGAGCCGTCGGGTGTTTTCCACGGGCGATGTAGATCATGTAGAGCATGTAGGCTGTGAAACCGAACCCGTAGCCGAACTGTTCCACCGCCACGCAGGCGCTGACGATGGCGAGGTTGTCCGGTTGCGCGTAGGCGAGGTAGATGAAGATGGCGTCCGGCAGATGTATCGCCAGCACCATCGGCCAGAGCCAGAACTTCAGCCCGAACTTCGAGACCACCATGCCGCCGAGCAATCCGCCGCCCGTCAGCGCGAGGATGCCGAAGGTGCCGTACGCCAGCCCGAATTGTTCCGTCGTGAGGCCAATCCCGCCGACTTCGCGCGCATCCAGCAGGAACGGGGCAACCATCTTCACGAGTTGTGCCTCGCCGAAACGGTAGAGCAATAGGAACAGCAGCAGCAGCACAATCTTGGGCCGGCGGAAGAACGCGCCGAAAGTTTTGAAGAATTCCGTGAGAAACGTGACGATCCCATGGGCATCCCCCGGCTGATCTTGGTCGGGATACGGCAGGATGAACTGGTGCCAGGCGGCGAACAGCAGGAAGAAGCCAACCAGCGTGAAGAACGTGATGCTCCACGAGAGGGGAATGTTCCCAGAGCGAACTTCAAACCGGGCGGTGGTTGCGCTCCTTAGCTTGGGGTCCAGTTGCAGCACCGCCCGTGCGGGTAGGTTCCAATTCGAGTCGTCGAAAACCAACCGCGCGCCTTCCGCCAGCGACACGCTTTTGTCGCCCGACTTGAACGCGAGCGTCACCACGACTTCCTTGCCCGGCGGCCGGGAGAGTTGGAGCGAAACAAAGCCAAGGTTGCCTGCCAGTTCGCTCCGGGCGGCGGTTGCCTGCCCAAAATGCTCCCGCAGAAAACTGCCGAGCGGGCCGGAGACGCCGCGGCGCCACCAGGAATCGCCGGCGTCCTTATTGCCGGTGGCCGCGGCACGTTTTTGTGAACGGAGGAAGTGATTCTTCGCGTTCCAGTTCTTTGCTTCACCAAGGAGCGCGGCGATTTCCGCCTTCGTGCGCGGCTGCGGCGCGATCTGGATCTGCGCCGGCGCCACCATCACGCGCAATTCGCCCGCGGTCGGCGCTGCCGCCGGAAGGGTGGCGGAAGGCAACGACTGCACGAGGGCCGTTTCCGGGCGGGCTTCCACGACGATTGGAATCTTCGGCAGCCCAGTGTAGCTTTGAATGAAGCCCGCGAGAATGACGAGCAGTCCCTGGCCGAAGATCGAAGCGATGCGATAAAATGTGCTCCGGATGCCAACAAAGAAAGATTGTTCCTTCTCGGTGGTGGCCAGCAGATAAAAGCCGTCCGCCGCGATGTCGTGCGTGGCGGAGCTGAACGCCAGCAACCAAAAGCAGGCGAGCGTCCATTGGAAAAAGTCCGGCGCGGGAATCGTCAGGGCCACGCCCGCTAATCCGCCGCCAATGAGGACTTGCATGGTCCAAATCCACCAGCGGCGGGTTTTGAGGATGTCCACCACCGGACTCCAGAGCGGCTTGATGACCCAGGGCAGGTAGAGCCAGCTCGTGTAGAGGGCGATGTCCGTGTTCGAGATGCCGAGGCCTTTGTACATCACCACCGCCACGGTCATCACGAGCACGTACGGCAGCCCTTCGGCGGTGTAGAGTGTGGGGATCCACGCCCAGGGATTGCGCGTGGTTGGTTTGGTGTTCGGCATAGACAGCGGTCACCGGTTGGGTGGTCGAACCGATGGGCCGTGAGCTACCTAACAATTCATGCGCCCCGGGAGCAAGTGGTAAATCAGGGCGAATCGTGGGCTGGGCGCATCCCGGGGTCGTTTGCCGGCAATGATATCTGCGGCGCCAGGGCTGGGTGACTCAGTCTGCGACGAGGCAATGCTCCTGTCGGGCGGCCTGTAAAAAGGATCGGAGCACATCCACACGCGATTTCGCCAATGCCTGGGATTGGGGAAGCCGGAGCTGGCGCGGCAGGGTGTCAGCATTCATCTGCAGCACCCGGAGGGCGTCAGGGAAAACGGCGAAGCGTGTGTCGCGGCCAATTTTGCTGACTGTGCGCAGGATGCTCGTCGCGCCCAACTGCTCCAGGATGTCCGTATCGCGCAGGATCACGCCTTCCAAGCTCGCGGGATTTTCCTGCGGCTGATGGGTGCGGATGGCTTCGACGACGGCGGCAATCTTCAGTTCGGGAAAGCCGAACTGTCGCAACCGATCCGGCGTCTGCTGCATCGCGTAGGCGACCGAGTCCCAGGTGGCGAGTGCCGCGGGGTTCTCCGGACGATGCCCCACGAACACGCCCAGATCGTGCAGCCAGACAGCCGCGAAGACCACTTCATCATCGTAGGTTTGGCCGGTGCCAATTTCACGGGTCAATTCGTAGAGCCGCGCCTGATGACTGAACTTGTCCACCGGCTTCGCCTGTGCCCGGATGTAATCCCGGATGGCAGTGCGAAAATCGGTGGCGCTCACAACCGCTTTTGGTGCGCTTCAAACTCCAGCACCGCTTTGACGCAGCGCCTGCAGAGCGTAGGATGCTCTGACTTTGAACCAACATCCGTTTCCCAATGCCAGCAGCGCTCGCATTTCTGGCCGTCAGCTTTTGAGACGGTGGCAAACACGGTCGCGCCGCCTTCTTCCGCCAGTTGCACTTGGGAGACGTTTAATAGTTCGCGTAGGGAATCGAGGTTTACCTTTGCATCCAAAATTAGCGGGCCGGTGCCGTTCAAGGTCAACTTCGCTTCCAGGGACTTGCCAATTTGTTTTGCCTGCCGGGCCTTTTCCAGTTCAGGCAAAGCCAGTT
>JADLHS010000483.1 GCA_020848635.1 Limisphaerales bacterium | reverse complement strand
GCGCGGCGTGCATTTCGGCGGGTTCAACGCGGCCATCCACAGCACGCTGCCGCTGGGCGCGGGCATGAGCAGCTCCGCCGCGCTGGAAATCGCGACGGCGCTGACGATTCGCCGACTGCATCCCTTCACCCTCACCGACACCGGCACGGGCCTGCCCCCCAAAGCGAACGAACGCGGCGGGCTACCGCCGCTCACACTCGCGGAGCGGATGCACTACGCCAAGCTGTGTCGCGCCGCGGAGAACGAATTCGTTGGCGTGCCGTGCGGCATTTTGGATCAGGTGTCATCACTGTTCGGGCGGGCGTGGAACGTGATGAGCATAGATTGCCAGTCGTTGACGGTGGATCAGTCCCCGCTGTCCGGCGTGGCGCTCGTGGTCTGCCATAGCGGCGTGCAACACGCGCTCGTGGGTGGCGAATACAAGGAACTGCGGAATAATTGCGCGTCCGCCGCGCGCAAGCTCGGGGCGAAATTCCTGCGCACGGTGGAGCTGAAACAATTGCCGGCCGCGAAGGCCGCACTTACGGAACGCGAGTTCGCCTGCGCGCACCATGTCGTCAGCGAGATCGCGCGGGTGGTGGCCGCCGAGCGGGCCTTGCGGACGGACGATCTGGCGCAGTTCGGCCAGTATCTCTTTCAAAGCCACGAAAGCTCGCGGGATTTTCTCAAGAACAGCACCGCCGAACTCGATCAACTCGTGGCATTGGCGCGGCAACATCCCGGCTGCCTGGGGGCGCGGCTCACGGGTGGGGGTTTCGGCGGAGCGACGCTCAATCTCGTCCTCCATCATCAGGCGGAGCCGTTCATCGCGCACATGGCGACCGGATACGAAAAGCAGACGGGCGTGAAGTTGCAGCCGATCGTCTGCCAGATCGTGGATGGCGCCCGGTGACAGTGGGCAGTCAGATGGGATTCGGTCTTCTCGTGATCTTGAGCCGGCCCTTATTCTTTTCCGAGCCGCTCACCGCTGGAATCTGGATGGCACGCTTAAGATTTCGAGAACAATTAAGATTAAGAACTGCAACGTGGCCGCCGATTCAGGCTTTCCCCCGTTCATTCCTTGGCTTGCGCGCACGGGGCGGGCTTTCTATCGTCCCGGCATGAAACGGATCATTATTTTTCTGACCCTTTTTGTGGTCACCGCGGCTTTTCCACTTCGCGCACAGGACGTCACGGCCTTGGAAGAACGCGTCAAGCAATTGAACGGCTATGTGCAGGACTTGATCGAAGACAAGGCAAACCAGAAGCGACAGATCGAGTTGCTCGCGCGGGAGGTGCAGACCTTGCGCGAACAGCAGCAAAACCAGCCAAAAACCAGCTATGCGAGCCAGGAGGATTTGCGGGGGTTGGCCAAGCAGGTCCAGGAGATCGAGACCAACCGCAAGACCGATCGCGAAGTGATCCTCAAGGCGATTGAGAAGATTGCCAAGACGCCGGTGAAGGTAACGCCGCCGCCACCCAGAGCGAATGCCGGCAGTTCGCAAGTGGATTTACCCGAGAAGGCTGTGGAACACACGATTGCTCCGGGCGATACGCTGTCCACTATCGCCGCAGCCTACAGCAAGGAAATGAACGCGAAGATTACTACGGAGTTGATCCTGAAGGCCAATGACGGAATTGATCCCAAGAAACTCAAGGTCGGGCAGAAGATTCTAATTCCGCTGCCGTAATTCAACAACGATTAAAGGAGCAACAGGAGAATTACCGCGCCCAGCGCAATCCGGTACCAGCCGAACGCGACGAAGGTGTGGCTCTGAATATAGCGCAGGAGCCATTTCACCGCGATGAAGGCCATCACCGCGGCGACACCGGTGGCGAGCAGCACCAACCCCCAGTTTTCCCCGGCCAGTTCACCGTGCTTCCACGCCTTGATTAGTTTGTAGCCGCCGGCCGCCAGCAAGGTCGGCACGCCGAGCAGAAAGGAGAATTCCGTCGCGGCCGGGCGGGCAATCCCGAGCATCAGCGCAAATAGAATCGTCGTGCCGGAGCGCGAACTGCCGGAATACACGGCTGCGATGATTTGCGCAACGCCCACCGCGATGGCGGCGGCCCAGGAGATTTCGTTGCGGCCGGATTTGTTCCGCAACCAGGCCTCCACGACGAGGAACAGGATGCCACCGACCAAAGTAGCCAGCGCGACGCGTACGGCCCAGGCGTTTTCCGCCACATCCTCCTTGCGGACTTTCACGCCCAGTTTTTCCGCCGCGAGCACGCCCACGACGGTGAGGGCGAAGGCCACGAACAATTTGACGACGTAATCACGGGTGGCCGGCGAGTTCCACGCACGCGCCATGCCTGCAAGGCGCTTCTGGAAAACCACCAGCACCGCCAGCACCGCGCCGCATTGCACCACAATGTCAAAAAGTTCGCTCTGCGGCTTGAGCCAGCGCTCGGCTAGTTGCAAATGGCCGGTGGAGGAGACCGGCAAAAACTCCGTGATTCCTTCGATGATTCCCAAAATGACCACTGCAATCCAATCAGGCATCCCAAACCAGACACGAAAAGCGCGCGGGTTGGCAAGGGGTAAAATCCCAACCGGCCCATAGTTAGACGCATCTAATTTTTATTCTTGCTTCAAACTCAGACTGCGCTATCGTGCTCCTCGTGAGCTTAAATGACATCCATCTCTGCGGTCGGCCGCTCCGGAAGGGAGTGCCCGTTGCGCTGATGCTGGGTTTAAGCCCGTTGCCCGCGTTCGGGCAGACGCGGACGGATCCGACCAGCCACAAATCCCGCTATCATCTTTTCAACCCGACGCCGCCGGATCAGATGCGCGAAATGAGCACCGACCGGCCGGACCAGACGGAGTCGCCCAACACGGTAGACGCCGGCCACTTCCAGGTGGAGATGGATTTGGTCGCCGCGCAGTTTGATCGCAACCGTTCTGGTGGTGGCGATGTGCAAACAACCGGCTGGGGAACGTCGCTTAACGTGAAAATGGGCCTGTTGAATAATTTGGACATCCAGTTCGTGTTTGAACCCTACGCGAAGGTGGAGGTTGAAGACAGGACAGTCAGGATCAATGATACAGCCTCAGGCCTTGGCGACTTTCAAACGCGACTCAAGCTCAATGCCTGGGGCAATGACGGCGGGCAAACCTCATTTGCCATCATGCCGTTCGTGAAATGGCCGCTTCCTCAATCCAGTCTCCGCAATGGCAAGTCGGAAGGCGGCGTCATCCTGCCACTCGCGATTGAATTACCGCGCGGTTGGAGCATGTGCGTGATGACCGAAGTGGATTTCGTTCGCGATGGCGACGGAAGTTACGACCCCGAGTATTTCAACACGATTACCTTCGCACATGACATCGTCGGGAATCTTGGCGGCTATATCGAGTTCGCCGCACTCATTACCTCCAAGCGGGGCGCTGATTGGCAAGGCCAGGTGGATGTCGGCTTTACCTACGGGCTGGATGAAGACACTCAACTTGATTTTGGCTGCAACTTCGGCCTGACCAAGTCCGCGCCGGATTTCAACCCGTTCATCGGTCTGTCCTGGCGGCTGTGAATCTGGTACTTTTCAGTGGTTACAAAATGCACAAGCTGTTTGAACCAATCCTCGCGGGGATGGAGGCGCGGCGGCCATGAAGCTTTGGGGCATCACCTTGGCTGGCCTGATCGTGAGTGGCGCGCTGGTCTGGCCACGTTGCGGCGTAGTCGCGCGGTGGCGGCGGGCCCGTCAGTTGACGGAGCGTTCTCAACGGGAGGACGTATTGAAACACGTTTTGAAATGCCGGGCAAATGGGACACAACCCACGCTCGAAAGCATCGCCGGCACGTTGCAAATTTCGACCGGCCAGGCGGCGGATGTCTTGCAGGAACTGGAGAGCCATGGCCTGCTGTCGTATGAAGGCGAAGCCCTGCTCCTGAAGCCGGCGGGTCTGGAAATGGCCCTGCACATTGTTCGCGCGCATCGGCTCTGGGAAAGTTATCTGGCCGAACAAACCGGCGTGTCCGAAGCGGAATGGCATCGGCGGGCCGAGCGCCAGGAGCATCTGCTCACGCCGCGGGAAGCCGATGCCTTGGCCGCGCAGCTCGGTCATCCCCGGTACGATCCGCATGGGGACATCATTCCCGAGACTCCGGGCGACTTGGTGGCTGAAAAGGGCCAGCCGCTGCAAGCGGTTCCCGCCAACACACCGGTGCTGATCACCCATATCGAAGATGAACCAGAAACCATCTATGCGCAGCTTTGTGCGCAAGGGTTGCGGCCCGGCATGCGGGCATTCGTCATCGAGAAGTCAGCGCAGCGCATCCGGTTCTGGGCCGACGGCAACGAGCATGTGCTCGCGCCGGTGCTGGCCAACAACCTCACCGTCACGCTGCTGCCCGAATATAAAACCGAAGATCTCGCCGAAGAGGAGTTTCTCTCCGGCCTGCGAACGGGCCAGCGCGCCAAGGTGCTCGGGCTTTCCCCCGCGTGCCGGGGAGCGGAACGCCGCCGCCTGCTCGATCTTGGTTTTGTGGCCGGCACCGCCGTCGAGGTCGAGATGGTCAGTCCGGCGGGCGATCCAACGGCCTATCGCGTACGCGGCACAGTGATCGCCCTGCGACGGGAGCAGTCCGGGCTGATCCGGATTGCCACCGAGGAGGCCGTAACCGCATGAGCACGACCCCGAATCCCGTTGCCGCGTCCACCACGGCGCCGAAGGAGGCGTGCGCCAGTTGCAGTGTGTATCGCGCCGCCAATCTCAAGAAACTCGGCGTGAGCCTGGAGCGCGCGGATTACGTCATCGCCTTGGCGGGAAATCCCAACACCGGCAAGAGCACAGTGTTCAACGCCCTGACCGGGCTGCGTCAACATACGGGCAATTGGCCGGGGAAAACTGTCACACGGGCGGAGGGCGCCTTTGAATACTCCAGCAAACGCTACAAGCTGGTGGATCTGCCGGGCACGTACTCGCTGCTTTCCACCAGCCTCGACGAGGAGATTGCGCGTGACTTCATCCTCTTTGGTCAACCGGATGTGACCGTGATCGTGGCGGATGCTTCGCGATTGGAACGTAATCTCAACCTCGTCTTGCAGGTCTTGGAAATCACCGACCGCGCCGTGGTGTGCCTCAATCTGATTGACGAGGCGCAACGGCACGGATTGACCGTGGATGAACGCCAGCTGTCGCGCGACCTCGGGGTTCCCGTCGTGCCGACGGCAGCGCGTTCGGGTCAAGGCCTGCCCGAGTTGCTGCAGGCCATCAGCGAGGTCGCGAGCGGAAAAACAGTTTGCCGTCCGTACCGCCAGGCCAGCGAACCCCCTGCGATCAGACAGGCGCTCAACGAATTGGTCGCGAAGATCAGGACGGCCCATCCCGATTTACCGAATGCCCGGTGGGTCGCATTGCGATTGCTGGGCGGCGATGAGCGCATGGCCGCAGCGCTTCGGCAGGGTGAACTGGGGCGCTTGCACGAGAACATGGACAAGGTGGCCGCCGTTGAGACTCTGCAAAAGCTGGTAGTTGCGAATTCCCATGAACGCTAACGCTCCCACCGTTGCCAGCGCCGACGACATCCTGCAAGCCGCCATCCGGCTACGGCGGGAAATCTCCGGCGATCTGCATGAACATGTGGTTGAAGCTATTTATGCCGATGCCGCGCGGATTGCCGACCGCGCCATGACGCGCCCGGGGGAAAAGTCCCGCCCTACGTTCGATCGCCGGCTGGACCGCGTCCTAACGAGCCGGGTCTGGGGCTTTCCGATCATGATCGCGATGTTCGCGTTGATGTTCTGGATCACCATCGCGGGAGCGAACGTCCCGTCCGGCTGGCTCGCCAACCTGCTGGTGGACCAGCTTTGGCCGATGCTTCGCACGGGTGCAAACGGGCTGGGTTTCCCGTGGTGGCTCACCGGTTTCCTCGTGGACGGTGTGTATCTGGCCACGGCCTGGGTCATCAGCGTGATGTTGCCACCGATGGCAATTTTCTTCCCGATGTTCACGTTGCTGGAGGATTTTGGCTACCTGCCGCGCGTAGCGTTCAATCTCGACCGGCTGTTCAAAAAATCCGGCGCGCATGGCAAACAGGCCATGACCACCATGATGGGATTCGGCTGCAACGCCGCGGGCGTGGTGGCCACGCGCATCATTGACAGTCCGCGCGAACGATTGATCGCCATCGTCACCAACAATTTTGCACTGTGCAATGGCCGCTGGCCCACGCAGATCCTCGTCGCGTCGCTCTTTCTCGGCAGTCTGGTGCCGGCCCATCTCGCGGGGTTGGTTTCCGCGGGCGCGGTGGTTTCGGTGGCGTTGCTCGGCGTGTTTTTCACCTTTCTCGTGGCGTGGGCGCTGTCGCGCACGGTACTCAAAGGCGAGGTTTCTTCCTTCAGCCTGGAGTTGCCACCCTACCGGCCGCCGCAGTTGTGGCAAACGCTTTACACCTCCCTGATTGATCGCACGATGATCGTGTTGTGGCGGGCGGTGGTGTTCGCCGCTCCGGCTGGGGCGGTGATCTGGCTGAGCGCCAATCTCAAGATCGGCGACCTGAGTGTGGCCCAACATCTCGTGCATCTGCTGGATCCGATGGGAATCTTTATCGGGCTCAACGGGGTCATCCTGCTCGCCTACGTTGTGGCGATTCCGGCCAACGAAATCGTGGTGCCCACGATCCTGATGCTGACCGTGTTGATGACGGGTTCAGCCGAAGTCGGCCACGGGGCTGGGGTGATGTTCGAACTCGACTCGGACGCCTCCACAAAATCTCTGCTGGAAGCCGGCGGTTGGACGGTGCTCACGGCGGTGAACCTAATGCTGTTCAGCCTGCTGCACAATCCCTGCAGCACGACCATCTACACGATCTACAAGGAAACCGGCAGCGCCCGGTGGACGGCGCTCGCGACCCTGCTCCCCATCGGGCTCGGCTTCCTGGTCACTTTTCTCGTCACCTTTGTGTGGCGGTTGTTCTGAGGGAATACCAACGAATTAGCACCATGCCGGGACGGTGAAGCGGAGTCGCCACCAACCGGAACCATGGTTTCGGCGGCGGCATCACAGTCCGATGAATTCCACCCGCATTTCTTCCGCATCGCCCTCCAGCAGGGCGACGCTGCGCGCCGCGCCGGATTTGGGTTTGCCCGCGTAGCCGGGATTCAAAAACCACACCCCGTTGATCGTCTGGTTGAATGCCTGGTGTGTGTGACCGAAGAGAACGACGTCGGGCCGCTCTCGAGCGAGTCGCCCCTGGAGTTCATTCGTGAGCGCATGCGGCGCGACGATGTGCTGAAGAAAGAATTTGCGCCCGCCGAGCGCGATGGTTTCCGTGAGCCGATAGAGCGCCGAGGCATCCGTGTTGCCCAGCACGGCCGTGACCGGCGCGATGGACTCGAGCTGGGCAATGAGATGATCCGGCCCGATGTCCCCCGCATGCAGGATGTGGTCGACGCCGCGAAATAGCCGCGGCAGCCGCGGGTCGAGAAAGCCGTGCGTGTCGGAAATAAGGCCAATTTTCATGGACATGGTATTCGGTATTCAGTCTCGCCCCGCAGCGAAGGGCCACGAACCGGCTACCGAATTCCGAATGCTGAAAGCGGATTCATCACGCCTTCGCCTCCTCCGGTTCCGGCTTGGCTTCGGCGTCCGGCTCATCTGCTCCCGCTTCGGGTTCGCGCATCCCGGCTTCTTTTTCCTGCGGCGATTCGGCGCTGGTGAGTTTCACGGCCCCGACAAACAGGCCGGTGAAGAGCCCACCGCTGAGCAACGTGTTGCGGAAAAACTCCCAAGTCTGCGGCCAGCCACCTGTACCCGTGGTCAACGCCCTGATCCAGCCGAGGAAAGTCTTGG
>JADLHS010000482.1 GCA_020848635.1 Limisphaerales bacterium | reverse complement strand
GTCACCAGCGTGGACAACCCCGGACCGTAATTCACGGTGAGCCGGCCCGTGCCGGAGGTCAGGCCGGTGTCCAGCAACTGAGCGCCCTGGTAATAGACCGTCATCTGGTCCGGCGCATCGAAGAAATCATAGTCAATCGTCAGCTTCCCCGCGGTCGCGCCGGTATCAATGACATTCGTCACCGCCGACGGCCCGCCGTTGGTGGAAACTGGAATGACATTGGTCACGCTGATCGTGCTGCCGAACCCTTCGGTGCTTGTGCCGCCGCGATTTTGGGCCAGCAACACCCGCGTGCCCCGCGGGCTGATGAGCGTGACGGCCAGATCGGACACGCGCGGGTGGTTAATGCGCAGGCCAACTTCCACTTGCTGAATGAGCGCGTCATTGGTCACCGTGATGATGGAATCCGTCACCGCATCATCCCGCAACGGCTGGAAGCCCACCGAATTCAGGCCGATGGGCACCACGCTATTCGGGTCCAGGCCAAGGGTGACCTTCATGCGGATTTTCTGCGCGGTGCCGCCCGGGTTGTAAACGCCAATGTAATAACGGCCGGGCTGCAGCGGCGGCAGGTCAAACGGCGTGACGCTCAGGCAATCCGCCGGGGGATTGATGACTTTGAAATACTCATAGCTGGTGCGGCTCGGGAAACCGTCACGCCGCAGGTACAGCTCGACCGGCAACGGCGTTAGCGAGAGGTTGGCCAGACACACCGTGAGGTTGGTCGCGCCGACCGGCACATCCACCACGTTGTAAACAAACCGACCGGGCTCGACGTCGAAAATGCTTTCGCCATTGGTGGAATTGATGGTCGGCGAGATCAGCAACTTGAAGCCGGTGATGCTGCCCGTCTGCGAGGACGAATTGTCCACGGTCGTCAGCAACCAGACCCCCAACCCGCTGTCACCGACAAAGTCGCGCAACTTCCCGGGGCCGTCGGGGTGGAGCAGGTTCACCTCGTCATTGTCTTCATACACGTAGGTGTAATTACCCGGTACCGCGCTGCGGTGGTTGCTCAACACGGAGAACTTCCGGGCGTGGCTCAAGGTCACCAAAAGGTCGCCCATGTTTTCGTGGTAAATGGAATTGGTGACGATGAGTTCGCGGATCGTCGCCGGCTGGAGGGCGAGGCCCAGCGTGAGGGCGCCGCCCGGCTGGGCCGGCGTGCCATCGGGAATCGCGTTGGGGACGGGGAAACCGTTGACGATGACATTCCCGTTCTCATCGGTCGAACTGAAGGGATTCAAACTGAAACCGCCAAAGAAGGCGTATTCCGCGGCCATCTGGTCTTCGGACTTCACACCGACGTAGTACACCGCTCCGGGCAGGGCATTGGTGTAAGCCACGAACTCGGTCCCGCCCCGGTTGCGGGATTGGTCTGCGGCGGCAATCACCGCCGGGTCGAGGCTCAACAGCCGGGGATCCGTGGAAACATACAGGTCAATGTCCGCATCCAGCAGCGTCCCGTTGGCCGCGTCGTCCTCCCGCACCGCCATCCGCGGCACCGCCAATTCCGGCGGCAGAAAGGTGATGAAAGCCGCGTTCGTGTAGGCCAACGTATTGGTGACCACATAGAAATGCCACTGGTTCGTCATGCCGTTGGTGGTGCCCAACAAGGGTGTGTTCGCCCCCACATGTTGCCCGAGCAAAATCGCGCCGGAGACCGTCGTGTTGGCGGCCAAGGCGTTCGTCACCGGGGTCAGGTATGGCACCGTGACCGCCGTCAGGGGTTGTTCCGTGAGCGCCAGGGCATTGGTGACTTCCCCGTTGCCGGAGGAGATTACGAGCGCGTAATCCTGCACCACATTGTTGGTCTGCGCGGTGACGGCGTTCACATTCACCCGCCGGCCCACGACGGTGATGGAGTAATTCGTGCCCAGAGCCGGCGCGAGATAGACGTTCTCGACGTTGTTGATGGAATCAACATTGGGTGGCGTGTTCGTCTCCCACGGGAACGTGAACGTGCTGCTGACCGGAATGTCGTTCCCGAAAAACACTTCGCCCGTGGTAAGATTGGTCACAACCAGATCCAGGTCGTTGACCAGCTTCACCCCGGCCACGGGATTGCCGGGCGGATCCGTCCAGACCAAGGTGACACGCAACGGTACATTGCGGCCCGCCTCATTGATGGCGAGCGATCGCGTCTGGCTTTGGCCAGTGGCTAGGGCGCGGGCGGGAAATTGATCGAATAACTGCATTGAGGCCTCGCCTGAATGGCTAATGGCATTGGTGATGCCGGGCGGCAGCGTATTATTGAGCTTGGGCAAGCCCCAGCCTTGGTAGTTGATCGAATTTTGGACCTGAAAACTGTAGAGCCCGCCCGCGGAGCGCGCACCGTTGATCAGCAATGCCTTCATCATGGCCGGGCTGTTGGTGACCGCCAGGCCCTGCTCGAAAAACTGCTGCATCAACGCCAGCGTGCCGGACGCATCGGCCGCCGCCATGCTCGTGCCGGATTCGTAACGGTAGTAGTGGGGCGGCGCCGGATTGGTGCTGGTGATGGAGTTGTTGAGGTTGCTGAGAACTTCGTAATAGTTGCCAAGCGCATTGGTGACGAGCACATCCGTGACGATGTCGAAACTCACGTTCTCGCCGGTGCGATTGCCAATGCTGTAAAACCAATTCTGCCCAACACTGGTCCCCACCCCGCCGCCGTCCGGCGGCACGGAAACCGAATTGGTGCGTACGAAATTGGCCGTCGCCGGCGGAATGGGGTAGTCGTCCCGGCGGACAAAGATGGGGAGCTTGGGGAACGGCAGCGGCGAATCCTGATTGGCGAACAAGCGGATCGTAAAGCCGACGGCATTTTCCGGCACAAAGATCGTGTAATTGACGACCTCATTGGTAAGAACCACCTGGTCCTTGAACGTGGTGACGTAGTGGCTCGTGGGATTATAATAAGCCTGCTCGTCCCAGGTCGAAGAGCGAGCCGAAATCGCGAAGGTGCCCGGGGCGACCAGATCCGGCTTGAAGCGGCCAAAATCGCCCTCTACGCCGATTCCCACATTGCCCCGGCTGGAAAAGTACGCGACCTGGTTGCCGGAACTGGTCATGCCCTTCCACGGCGTCGTCGTGTTGGTCGTGGTACTGCTGGTCTTGACGACTTCGTTGGTGATGTCGCGTGGGAGTTCGAGGGCGCCGACCGTAATGACGTTCTTGGCCGTTCCCGGCGAAAGGATGCTTTCCGGATTACCGCTCAAACCGGAATCGTTGCCGTCGCCGGCATTCCCCGCGGCAAACACGAACAACATGGGCTGCGAACCGGTCTGGCGGGGCAAAGCATCGCGCACGGCGGCGTCATAGCTCGCCGCGTTAATACCGTAGGTGTTGTCGTTGTCGTAATGCCAACTGTTGTTCGAGATCAAGGCATTGGTTAACGCGGCGGTCTCCTGCAGCGTTACATCCGACACCGGCCCGCTGCCCAGCGATAACGATTGCGAGAACACCCGGGCCCGCGGCGCTTTGCCGCGATATTGACCGAGCACCCCCGGATTGATCGAACCGCTCGCGTTGGAAACCGTCTCCGAAACCGCACCGCTGCCGGCAATTTCGCCCGCGACAAAAGTGCCGTGGCCATTGTCATCCACCAAGCTTGAGGCAAAATCGGCGATTACCCGACCCGTCAGATCGGGGTGCGACGGGTCTACCCCCGTATCATTCACACTCACCAATACCCCGGCCCCGGTGAGATCCAGATAGTTATTCGTCACCACTGAGTCGGTGGCGACGGCGATCCGGACTCGGCTTAGGTCGTTGGCGGCGACGCGCGCGTGCGCCAACTCCATCACGGCCACCCCCGGCAACTGCGCCAGCGCCGTCCAATTCTCCCCCGGTCGGATCGTGAGCACCGGGCCGACGAAGGCGGAGGCTGATTCCCCCAGCACCGTCGCCCCGCCCTGTTTCAGTTCCCCGAGCACCTTCTCCCGCAAATCGGCGAACACCATCACGTTCAAGGTCGCGTTTGGCGGCAGGGGCTGTTGCTCCATCGCAAGCCCGAGCAAATCGGATTTGAATTTATAGACCGGCTCATACGGCAACACCGGCGGAGCGAGACGGCCCGCCGCCAACTGGCTGGCGCCCTCCGCCGAGAGACGCACCAGGTAGGCGTTGTTTGGAATATAGGAAACGATCGCCCCCCCGGCAGCGGCGATGGCCGAGCGGAAGGCCTCATCCACCGATCCGCGCGCCTGGACGATATAACTGCCCGGCTCGGCGGCGGCCCGAAGATGTTGGGGAATGGCGAAACCGAGCGGCGAGCTTGTATCAATCAAGGCGTTCTCCAGCAAGATCGCATGATCATCGCGCAACAACTGGCCAACGGTCTTGGGCGTATTGCTCAGCCGGTAGGCAAAGCGATTGGTTTTGGCGGCCGGGGTGGACGCCCGCTGACCGGTCAGAAAACCCGGCGCGGTGGCGGCGGCGACGATGGTTTGATTGGTGGTGGCCACGCGCGGACGCGCAACGGAAGCCTTCACGCCGGGCACGCCGGCCAGTTTCGCGGTGGGCGATGGCGCGTTCCGTTGCCAGAAGAACCATCCGCCCGCCAGGAACAGCAGGCAGATAAACAGCCAGATTATCGGTCGTGAACGCATAAATTATCCGTTAGTCCGGGGCCAAATAGTTGAAGCTCTCGACCACGAGATGCGGTGGATAGCGCTTTTTCGCGTCAGGATGATTGACATTCCGGGGATCCGGACTGCCTTCAACGCGAACCACTGCGCGGGTGGCAACCTCCGCCGTGATTTGATAATTCGTACACATTTGGAAATACGATCCGCTGGTGAGGACGGAATTCGCCGCCGGATGCAACGCCTGACCGTAGCCATAAATCACGAAACGCGGATCGCCCAGCCGCAGCAGCGACATGACTTGCTGGGGCAGCCACTCGTAGGCGGTGTCGGTGATGCCGGACCTTTGTTGTGCCGTGGTCTTGCTAGCGTCGAGGACCTTGGGATCCCCGAGGTTCAACAGGGGCGAAATCCCCGTCCAGTAACCGTTGGGATATGTGCCGATATAGGTGGAGGTGGCCCCCGCGGTGAACTCGGGCACGGCCAAAATGTCGCCAACGTGCTGGAAGGATTGGAGGGGAAACAGGTTGGTGTTCGCCCGCGTGGCGTTGATGCCGTTCACGAGTTTGACCAGGGCCGGCCAGGTGTTGGAGGTCTGGGAATCGTAGAGGCCCGCCGGTTGAACGGTCACCGGGGCGAACTGCGCCGGCAGCCCGGACGCCAAAGCCGCGTCGCTGGCGACATTCGTCAGCGCCACCACCCCACTGAACACCGCCGACCACGCCGCGAGATTGGCCTGGTTGACGGAAAGTTGTCCCCGCGTGGAGTTCTCGTCCAAGGCGGTGGTAAACACGTCGAACAGCAACCGGTCTTCCCGGGGGAAGGTGCGCACGGCATCGTAATAAACCGAGTTGCTGTAGATGGTGAGCGCCGTCCCCGCCCAATTCGTCCAGATGCCGAGGTTCACCTCCGGGGACTTGAGGTAAACGGATTGCCATGGCGTGCCGCGATGCACGCGTCCCAGCCACCCAATGGTGGGA
The DNA here is from genome assembly GCA_020848635.1 of Limisphaerales bacterium. Lineage (GTDB taxonomy): Bacteria > Verrucomicrobiota > Verrucomicrobiia > Limisphaerales > JADLHS01 > JADLHS01. Next base: position 1,283 of record JADLHS010000482.1, on the reverse strand, counting down.
AAGGCATTGGTCGGGAAACTCCAGAAGTCAGACGATTTCACGCCGGGGTCTTTGACGGCGAGGTTGAACTTGTTCGGGTCTTCATCGCCGTCATTATTCGGGTTACCGCCCCACGGCTGATACCGTTCGTTAATGATGCCCAAGCTCCGGTCGGTGAGCGCCGGAATGATCTTGAGCTTCGATTGATTCTGCTTGTCATCTTCGATCGCCAGATAACGGAGATCATTGGCCATGTAGTGGACCAGCGGATCATTCGCCTGCCAGGTGTAGTAGCGGGAAATGCGCTTGGTGGGGGTAAACGGCACCTGCTGGACCAGGCTGGTGATCACCATGGGGCTGGACCAGGTCCGCAAAGGTTTCAGCACGCCCCCGCTGTTGAAGACGCGGAAGTAATCAATCTCGTAATCCTTGGTGGACCCGCTGGATTGCCGGAGACCGTAATCCTTCCAGTCGGTTGTGCTGCCACCGACATTGCCCATCGAAATATCAATCTGGTTGAAAACCCCTTGGGGAACGGCTGCATTCCTAGTGAAGTTGGTACTCCACAACCCATCAAAGCCCAGGGCAAAATCCGGGTCCCGGATTTCCTCGCTCAGATCGCGATTGCTTTTCATGTCGCTGAGGTTGACGTAATCAATAATGCGTTGCGTGGCCCGGTCCACCATCAGGAATTGAAGTTTGTTGGAAACGTTCAAGCCCCACTGCGGTTGGGGAAACCCGGCACCCGTGGCCAGGAAACCAGCTGTGCTGGGCACAAAGGCATGCGTGTCCAACCGATAGATGCTCTGCGGAATGACCGCCATGTTCGTCTGAAACGGAATGACAAAGGAGGACTTGGGGTAGTTCGTGTTGAAGCCCGGCCAGGTCGTCACATTAAACTGCCGGCCCACGGTTGCCACCATCGGCCAGGTGCGATTCAAGCCGCGATCGGTATTGGTCACCCCGATCACCAGCGTATTCGTGACGTACACGTCCAACTGCCGGTTGAAGTTGGTAGTGTAGGAATTCCACGCCTCGAGTCCGAACTCATTGGAAATGCCGATCACATACATCATGTTCGTCGCTGTGGGCCGGGCGCTTGGATCCATGCTGGTGCGTGTCACCTGCAACTTGCGCGTGATCTCCAGCACATTTTGCATCGAAAACTCGTTAAAATTCGGAAAACCCTGTTTGGCCCCGATGACCAGAGGCACGCCGAAGACCAGATCATCGGGCAGCAAGGCGCTCACAGCATTGGTGGCCACCAAATCGCGGATGGTCCGGCCCAGAATGTCCCTGGCAGC
>JADLHS010000481.1 GCA_020848635.1 Limisphaerales bacterium | reverse complement strand
GGAAGGCGTGGACTTACACAAAACTTCGATCTTTGTCCGCTCGGGCGCCTCCGCGCTGCCGTTCGCCGCGTTGTTGCTGGCCCTCGCGAATAAGCGGAAGAAGCCAGCGACCGGCCTTTGTGGTTGCATTGAGATGGATCCGCTCGGCGTGCTGGCACATGAAGGAAAGTTGCCGCAATCGGTGGCCAGTGCGTACGGCGAGATGGCGGTGCTCACCGGCTGGGCGGCTGTCAACGCGCCGCAGTTGCAGACCATCTGTGTTCACAGCCGTGCCTGGCACGAGTCCGGTGGTAGCGCGGTGCAGGAACTTGCTTTCACGCTTGCGACCGGCGTCGAGTATCTCCGCCAACTCAACCAGCTGGGGCTGGACGTCAATACCACCGCGCCGCGAATTCGTTTTGCCGTCACCGTCGGCACGAATTTCTTCATGGAAATCGCGAAGTTGCGCGCGTTACGCCTGCTTTGGTCGCGGGCCGTTGCCGCGGCGGGCGGCGATGCGACCGCACAAAAAATTTCCCTGCACGTCCGTACGTCGCAATGGAACAAATCCGTCGTGGATCCCTACAATAATCTCCTGCGCGCCACTGTCGAAGCCTTCGCCGGTGTGCTGGGCGGCTGCGACAGCATGCAGGTCGGCGCGTTCGACGAGGTGCTGCGCATGCCGGACGACTTCAGCCTGCGCGTCGCGCGGAATACGCAATTAGTGCTGCAAAAGGAGTGTGATCTCAATCACGTCATTGATCCCGCCGGCGGTTCGTGGTTTGTCGAAAGTGTGACCGCTGAACTCGCCACGCGCGTCTGGGGGTTGTTCCAGGAGGTGGAAAAAGAAGGTGGAAGGGAAGCGGCCTTGCGCGCCGGAGTGCCGCAAAAGGCTGTGGGCGAAACCGCACTGAAGAAGATCAAGGCGGTGACGAGCCGCCGGGATTCCATCGTGGGGGTCAATCAATACGCCAATCCAAAAGAGCAGCCCTTGGAACAGCCGGCGATGGACACCAAGGCGTTCCACAAACGCCGCGTGCAACAGGTGGCATCGCACCGAACGTCGCTCGAGGACGCCGAAAATCAGATCACCCTCGGCCGATTGGCGCGCGTTATCGGACTCAAAGGGCCGGAACTTTTTGACGCGTGCGTGGCGGCGGTGACTGCCGGCGCAACGCTCGGGGAAGTGACCCGCGCCCTTCGGATCAATGATTCGCCCTGCGCGCCGATCACGCCGGTTTGTCTCACCCGCGCCGCGGCGACGATGGAACGTTTGCGCGCCGCCACGAATCGTCAGCCCCAGCGTCCGCAGGTTTTCCTGTGCAACATGGGCGCGCTCAAGGAGCACAAGGCGCGGGCCGACTTCTCAAGCGGATTCTTCAGCGTGGGTGGTTACGAGGTGGTTTCGCCCGCGGGCTTCAAGACCCCCGCGGCGGCGATGGAGGCGTTTGCCAAATCGAACGCCCGGATTGCAGTGATTTGCTCGACGGATGAACATTATCCCGCGTTGGTCCCGGTGTTGGCGGCCGGGATTCGCGCCCACAGACCGGAGGCGGTCATCGTGCTCGCGGGCTTCCCGCCGGAGCAGATTGAAGCGCACAAGCAGGCGGGCGTGGATGAGTTCATCCATCTCCGCGCGGACGCGCTGGAAGTGCTATCGAGAATTCACGCCAAGCTGGGGATTGCCTGATGACTACTTTTCCTGATTTCACGAAGGTCGAATTGAACACCCCGCCCGAGGCGGTGACGTTCGAGCAATGGCGCGCGCGGTTCGAGGTCGAGACCGGCAAGCCGCTGGCGGATTGGGTCCAGCGAACGTTGGAGCAGATTGATCTGAAGCCGCTTTATACCGCCGCCGATCTTGCGAACTGCGAGCATCTGGACACGATGCCGGGCATCGCCCCGTTCGTGCGTGGCCCCTACGGCTCAATGTATGTGACCAAGCCGTGGACCGTGCGGCAGTACGCCGGGTTTTCCACGGCGGAGGAGTCGAACGCGTTTTATCGCAAGAACATCGCTGCGGGCCAGCAGGGTTTGTCGGTGGCGTTCGATCTGCCAACGCATCGCGGCTACGACTCGGATCATCCGCGCGCGTTTGCCGATGTCGGCAAGGCAGGGGTCGCCGTGGATTCCATCCTCGATATGAAGCTGCTGTTCGACAGCATTCCGCTCGACCGCATCTCCGTTTCGATGACGATGAATGGCGCGGTGCTGCCAGTGCTGGCATTCTACATTGTCGCCGCCGAGGAACAGGGCGTGGCGCTCGACAAATTATCGGGCACGATTCAGAACGACATCCTGAAGGAATACATGGTGCGCAACACCTATATCTATCCACCTTTGCCTTCCATGCGCATCATCGCGGACATCTTCAGCTTCACGTCGCAGAAGATGCCGAAGTTCAACTCAATCTCGATTTCCGGCTATCACATGCAGGAAGCCGGGGCGACGGCGGACCTCGAAATGGCTTACACCCTTGCCGACGGCCTGGAATACGTTCGGACCGGGCTGAAGGCGGGGATTGATATTGATGCGTTCGCGCCGCGCCTCTCGTTCTTTTGGGCGCAGGGCAAAAACTTTTTCATGGAGATCGCCAAGATGCGCGCCGCACGCGC
>JADLHS010000480.1 GCA_020848635.1 Limisphaerales bacterium | reverse complement strand
TGCGACAAAAGGTTGTCAGGGGCTGAGTATGAAAAAGCCGCGCTGGTTTCCCAACGCGGCGCGGATGGATTTTGAGATTGTTTACGACCGAACACCAAAATTCAGGGGTGCGCTCGCCGGCATTTCGTGGGCGCAGGGCTGGTTCGTGGGCGCGTCGGCCACGCGTTCGTTGGGGGCTACAACCTTGTGCGCCAGCATCCAGGCTTCGACTTCCTCGCCGCTGATGTCCGGAAGCATGTGTCCGTTGATCTCAACGCACGGGCTGAGCATCTGACCGCTCTTTTCGATCATCTCCTGGCGCTGGGCGGCGTTGTTGATGATGTCGCGGTCCTCGAAAGGCAGGTCGTATTTGCGGAGGACGGCGCGCACGCCGTTGCTCCAGCCGCAGGTTGGTTTCAAATAAGCGATGATTTTCGGTTTGTTCATAGATTTAATAGTGAAGATAGCATGCCATAGCGTGGGCGTTTGGCAAATGGGCAAAATGGGTCAACTCCGCCTCGCGAACTTGGTTTGCAATCCACGGACACCGGGCTAAGGTGATTCCGTGAACACGGAGTATTCAGTCGCCGCCCACTGGGGGGGCAATTTCGACGAAGCCGGCCTGCGGCAATGGGCCGAGGATTTGCGTCGGCAGCTCCGCGCCCCGCAGGTGTCGCTGGGCTTGGTGTTCATGACCCCTCGTTTTTTCCCGTACGCGAAACAAGTGCTGGAAATCCTGCGGGTTCACGCACGCATTCCGTTGCTGGCCGGCTGCTCCAGCACCGGGTTGGTCGCCGGCCCAGAGGAAATCGAGGACAACGGCGGTGTGGCATTGGCGCTGTATGCCCTGCCGGGCGCGACGCTGAACGAATATTACTTCACCCAGTCGCAAGTTGAAGCGTCCACCGGCTCGGACTACTGGCCGACCGCTACCGGCGTGCCGGTGGAGCGCAGCAACGGCTGGCTCACTTTCCTGGACCCGTTTCATCTCGATGCCGAGAAATGGCTGCGTGGTTGGAATGAAGCCTATGCGCCGGCTCCGGTGTTCGGCGGTTTGGCGAGCGGCGTCTTTGCCGAGCAGGCGACCCAGATTTATTTGAACGGCGAGGTCTTCGAGGAAGGCGGCGTGGCCATTTCCGTCGGGGGCGACGTGAAACTCGCCGGGGTCATCTCCCAGGGTTGCACCCCCATTGGCGAGACCTGGACGCTCACCCGCGTGGAGCAAAACCTGATTCATCGCATCGCCAACCGGCCAGCTTACGAAGTGCTCGCGGAAACGGTGAACCAGCTTTCCGCCGAGGACCAACGCAAGGTCCGGGGCAACTTGTTCATTGGGCTCGTGGTGAACGAATACCTCGAGGATTTTCACCGCGGCGATTTTCTCGTGCGCAACCTGTTGGGCGGCGATCCGCAATCAGGGGTGCTGGCCGTGGGCGCGTTGCCGCGCTCGGGTCAGACCATGCAGTTCCAACGGCGCGATGCGACCGGCGCCAGCGAGGACATGAGCGAACTGCTGGAGCGTGCCCAAGATCAACTCGGCGGGGCGGCGGTTTATGGCGGCTGCCTCTGCTGCTGCAACGGGCGCGGAAAGAACCTGTTCGGGCGCTCCGGTCATGACGCGCGGATGGTGCGGAAACAATTTGGCGAGATCGGGCTGGCGGGCTTTTTCTGCAACGGCGAGATTGGTCCGGTGGGGGAAAGGAATTTTCTCCACGGCTACACCGCGTCCCTGGCGTTGTTTGTGAAGAAGGATTGAGGCACTTCCGACAGTTGAATCGTCCGTCCCGTAAACCCGTAATCCCTTCTCCGCTGGGACCTTTCATGTTTGATCAGGGCGGCGGGTTTGGGTGTGGGTGCTTGACTTTGCGCATGGCGGGGACACGTTGGTAACAGTTCCCAGGATTTTTGTGAAAAATCGCCACCGCCAATCTGAAGTTTTCAGGGCTCCACCTCTGGCCAAAGGGAAGGATTCCTGCCCGGCAGACGTTCAACCTCACTCGGTAACTTGTCCGCCCGCGACGGCGTGGTGGCGGGCTCGATTTCAACTGTGTCTGTTCCTGATTCTTGTAAGCCAGGCGACGTCACCTCTTGCCAGTTGGGCGGAAGATGGCTTCCCTCCGTTCATGGTCGAGGCAAGCATCACGTCAAAATATTTTCGGCCCAACCCGACCAATGCAGTTTCCCCGATGCAGGAAGAGGAGACGCAGGCGGAGGCGACATTTTATTCCAGCAACGGTTGGTGGCAGGTCGAAGTCAAAAACTTGAATCCAAAGACGATTCCACCCTCTCCCTCAGTTCCTTATACCCAGAATTCCATGAGAATCGCCGATGGGGTGCGGGAATTCATCATTTTCGCGGGCAATACCAACGGTGGAACGACGGCAGCCTCCGTCTATCCGATTGCATTTCCAACCACCGGTGACTCGAGGCGGCTTCTCGCTTGGCTGAGTTTTTGCCCGAATCCGCCCTTGCCCGTGATTAACAGCAAGAAAATGCACCGGTTTCTTTATGTTCCGGGTGGGAGCATCGCGCTCGAAATGCTCAATCATCCGCAGAATGAGGGCGATTTCAGCGCCCGTTATCTCCAACCTGGCGGGCTGTTTCTTTCCGAACTCAACGTCACGAATAACGGCATGAGCGTTGATATGACCATGGATAAAGGCGGGGACTGGAAGCCCGAGGTGAAGCCATACTCGGCGCCGTGGGATAGGGGTTTTTTGTGCTTTCGGTTTGAGGTGCTGGAGACAACTAACTGCAACGGAATTGCCTTTCCGCTTCGGACGGTGATTAAGCATACCTATCCCACTTGGAACCCCAAAATGTCGGACGACCTTTACGTGGCGGGGGTGTTGGAATTGGTTGTGAAGCGGATCAGCTTTGCCGCGAGTGATCTGGCCAATCGAAAATCGGCACCCTCGCTCCTCATTGCATACGACTATCGCCCGCCGGATCTTCCCAAGAATCAAAGCGTGACTTACCACGTTACCGATGATGTGTGGCAGGCGGTATCCGATCCCAATATCCAGGCGGTAGCTCGAAGACTCAGGAAGAACGCGAATCCATGAAGTGACACCGAAACCGTGGACAACGACCTCAACAGCAAGGCCAACCAAAGGCCGAAGCGAAAACCTCCCTGACTAACACCCCTTCGCGTTGAGCAGACCATCCAACGCCTGCTGGTTGTCGCCCAGCGAGAATAATCGTTCCGAGATGTCGTTCAGCGCGCGGCGCGTGGTTTCAAAGCGCTCGGACAAAGTCTGAAAGATGACGGACAGTTCGTGGCGTTGCGCGAGCCGATGATCGCTGGCAGCGCGATATTGCGACCGGCCTAGTGCCTCGTAGTATTTCAAATCGGGAAAACCCTTCCGCTCCGCGCGCACGCGAATTCGCTCCGGAAACACGCCGGACAGGAACAGGGAGTGATTTCCAATATGGACGCGGATTTGAAAACTCGTGCGGTCGTCCGCCGTTTGCAGCGCGGCGAGCATGTCGAAAAAGTAATCCAGCGGGTTGGCCTGGCCGGGAACGACGCATTGCGTCCGCTCCGTCCGGGCGAATTCCGCCAGCAACTCGGCCACGTAATCGGCCACCGCGCGGTCTCGAATGTCGGAGCGGAGAAATACCTGCCGGACGAGGATGTAGAAGTAGAAGTGGGTGGAGACGCGCAGGCAACCGCCGCGCTCGAGCAGTGCGTGCAGCAGGGCCGGATCATCGAGGATTTGATCGCGCGATTCCTCGTCGGTGAGCAGACGGACCAATCCGTCAGTGTTCCCGAACTTCGTGCCGAGCACCGACAGGATAAAGTCGATGTCTTCGGCGGCGAACTGCACCCGGCAGTTGGGTTGAATCATTTTCATGGCGTTTGCTGCATTGCCCCGCTCGTCTTCCGATTTGAGAATAAGCAGAAGCAGTTCCATCCACCCCGGGCGGAAAACAGCCGTTCGTGGATGAATTGCTGGACAGTTTTGCCCCGTGTGCAAAATTCACCCCATCGTGCCAATGCCCCTTGAACCGCAACTGCCCGCCGCGCCGCTGACGACCCGCATTCCGGCCCGGTCGCGCGGGCAGGTCATGGATTGGAGTCTCGTGCTCGCGAGTCAGGGAATCGAACACGTCATTGATGAACCGGACGAAACCGGTTGGGGGCTGATCGTCGCGGAGGCCGACCACGACCCGGCGCTCACCGCCATCCGGCTGTACCGCCGGGACAGTCGTCGTTGGTCGTGGCGTAAAATTATTTCCAGGAACGGGGCTATCTTCGATGGGGTCAGCCTCGCTTGGGTGATGCTGACCGCTGTCTTCTACTGGCTGAGCATCACCCGGTCCGGTTTTCGCGCGGTAGGCATCGTGGACGGAACGGCCGTCGCCTCCGGTGAATGGTGGCGGCTGTTCACCGCCACGCTGCTGCATGCGGATGTCCTCCATCTCGCTACCAACGCGCTGTTCGGTTTTATTTTTCTGGGCTTGGCGGCAGGTTGCTATGGTACGGGGCTTGGCTTGCTGGCCGCCTTCCTCGCTGGCGTTGGTGGCAATCTGGCGTCATGGGCGCTTCACGGAAAATCGATGCAGGGTCTGGGCGCGTCCGGCGTGGTGATGGGCGCCTTGGGCTTGGTGGCGGCCCATTCCTTTACGCACCTGCGTACAACTCCCGGCGCTGCCCGGTTGATTGTCGGCGGTCTGGCGGGGGGCGTGATGCTGTTCACGTTGCTGGGCCTGTCGCCGGGGACGGATGTCGTTGCCCACCTCGGCGGATTCTTGAGCGGTATCGCCATCGGCGCTTTGCTAGCGCTGCTGCCCCCGAACCGGTTTGCCTCCAGTATCAATCTCGCCGCCGGCTTGGGATTCACGGCTTTGGTCATTTGGACTTGGGCGCTCGCGCTCGGCCGCATCGGCTGATGCCGAATTACTTTCCACTGGCTGCTGGGCCGGAAAACCCGCATCTTACGTCCAGCGATGACCAACTTGCGCCTGACCGCCGCCCTCGCGCTGAACCTCTTTTGCTTTACCGCCATGAAATCTTCCAGCGCCCCCTTCGACGCCCGCGGGATTCAGTTCATCCCGTTTAAGTCCTTTTCCTCCTTTACCAAATCGCGGGAGACCACCACGGGCACAATAGTTCTGACTTCGCCCGAGATCCGCTCAGGCATCCATTGGGATGAACTCATCGTGTCGTGGAATGCCGGAATGTCCGCTGGCGCGAGTCTGAAGATTGAAGCCCGCGCGATTTATTC
>JADLHS010000479.1 GCA_020848635.1 Limisphaerales bacterium | reverse complement strand
AACGGACGCGCCGGGAAGCTTTCCGCCCAGCGCCAGCCCCAACGCAGTGTTGACGCTACCGGCGATCAGGCCTTTAAGCATCGCGATTTGCACCGGGTCGCCCGCCGACACTTTGCGTGTCAGATTATTGTCCACGGCCCAGGCGAAACACGCCCCGACGATGGCCAGCGAACTCCACGTCACGCCAGCCTCGAGCCGTCCAAGCCACGACAGCCATACTCCGCCCGCTGCAATCAGCGCCATGCCCCAGGTCATTCGTTCGTCGAAGTTTTCCTTGAACACTAACCACGCCAGCAGCGCGGTGAACACCCCTTCCAAATTCAACAATAGCGACGCACTGGACGCGGGCGTTCGCACCAAGCCCCACATGAGCAATAACAGTCCAACCACGCCGCCATTGAGAATTGCCCCGGCAAGCCATGACGCGTCCGTGCGTTTCAAAGCAGCTTCGCATGAGGTGGATTGACGGCGGCCTAGCCGCAACAAGGCATACGCGCCCAACCCAAGCCCCGAACTGAGATTAAGCAAACCCGCCAACAACCCCGGCTCGACGTGCGGCGAAGCACTTTTCGCCAAAGGCGTACTCAGACCGAACAGCACCGCAGCCAATAGAACAAAGGTGACGCCTCTCATCGCGTGATATTTTACCGCTCTGGTCTGAACCGGATGCCTTCAGGCTGCCCGCTCTCTGCGGTAGAATCGGAAGTAACTGAACTTTTGAGTCGAGTCCCAAGGCGTTGTGTGTGTCTCCTCCGTTTGTTCTACCAGTTGAAAATCCGCACCGAGCTCAGTGCAGATGGAAGGCGCGTCGTAACGAGCCACCTCCAGGCCGCTGCACTTCAGGGGTCCATCAATGGCAAGGTGGCGAGAATCACATAGCCATCGTCCGTCAGCCTGCGCTTCAACGCCTCGACGTATTTTTGCCGGTCGCCTTTATTCGTGGGAGAGTGAAACACGGCGCGGTCATGCCAGAGGCCAAATTGGCGCGTGGGATCATTCTTCGTGACACTTGCCTCGCACCATTCGACTGAACTTGCGCGCTTCCCCAATCGCTGCCGCGCCTGTTCCAGTGCCGCCACCGGAATGTCCAGCACCGCCAATTTGTTGAAACCAGCATCGACGCGCCTCCTCTCACGCCAATGATAGCCGCGTCCTTTTCAAAGTTGGACGCCTCAAATCGCTGTACCTGTCGCCAATCTTACAAGTGCGTCCACTCCATGCATTCGCCATTTATCGCCGGCTTGGGGCTTTCAGATGGCAATCTCGGCATCCTTTTCCAAGTCCTTGCGATGGAAGATGCGATAGAGGCCGGGCAACACGAGCAGCGTGAGCGCGGTCGAGGACAGGATGCCACCGATGACGACGGTGGCGAGCGGGCGTTGGACTTCCGCTCCCGTGCCGGTCGCCAGCGCCATCGGGACAAAGCCGAGCGAGGCGACGAGCGCGGTCATCAGCACCGGACGCAGGCGCGTGAGTGAACCCTCCGTGATCGCGGCGTCGAGTGGCTTGCCGTCCGCGCGGAGTTTGTTGATGAAGGAAATCATCACCAAGCCGTTGAGCACAGCCACGCCACTCAAGGCGATGAAACCGACGCCCGCCGAAATGGAAAGCGGAATGTCGCGCAGCCACAGCGCGGCCACACCACCCGTCAGCGCCAGCGGAACGCCGGTGAAGACGAGGATGGCGTCTTTCATCGTGCCGAATGTCATGAACAGCAGCAGGAAAATCAGCAGCAAGGCGATGGGCACGACGATTTGCAATCGCTTCGCCGCCGAGATGAGTTGCTCGAACGTGCCGCCCCAGGCGGTCCAATAGCCGACGGGGATTTTCACCTGCTCCTGAATCTTCTGCTGGGCTTCCTGCACGAACGAACCGAGGTCGCGTCCGCGCACGTTGGCGGTGACGACGACGCGACGTTTTCCATTCTCGCGGTTCACCTGATTCGGGCCGGGGGCGATGTTGATGGTCGCCACGGCGTTGAGCGGGACGTAGGACGGCGTGTTCCGCGCGGTCGCTTTGCTCGCGAAGACGGCGCGAGTCACGGTTGCTCCTGATTCTGCTCGCGGCGGTAGCGGAATGGGAATGCGTTTGATGGCTTCGATGTCGGTGCGCAGATCTTCCGGCAGGCGCACGACGAGATCGAACCGGCGGTCGCCCTCGAAAACTTCGCCCGCGCTCTTGCCGCCGAGCGCAATCTCAATGACTTCTTGGACGTCCGAGACGTTCAAGCCGTGCCGCGCCATCACGTCCCGTTTGAGATCAATGGTCATCAACGGCAGGCCGGTGGTCTGTTCCATCTTCACGTCCGCCGCGCCGCTGACGCTGCCGAGCACCTTTTCGATGTCTTCGCCAACCTCCTGCAACACCGTCATGTCGTCGCCAAAGATTTTCACCACCACGTCGCTGCGCACGCCGGAGATGAGCTCGTTGAAGCGCATCTGAATCGGCTGGGTGAACTCGTAGTTGTTGCCGGGCAGTTTCATCACGGCGGTTTCCATCTCGCTGACGAGTTCGGCCTTGGGCTTCTTCGGATTCGGCCATTCCGCGCGGGGTTTCAAAATCACATATCCATCCGCCACACTGGGCGGCATCGGATCGGTGGCAACTTCCGCCGTGCCGAGCTTGGCGAAGACATGCTTCACTTCCGGGAACTCCTTGAGCCGCTCCTCCAGCGTGTGTTGCATCTCGATGGCTTGGGACAAACTCGTGCCGGGAATGCGCAAGGCATGCAACGCCACGTCGCCTTCGTCCAAGCTGGGGATGAATTCACTGCCCATGCGCGACGCCACGATGCCACTCAACCCCACAAGTATCACCGCGCCAAGCGCGACGGGCAGGCGGAAGTTCAGGCAGAAGTTCAGCGCTGGGCGATATGCCGCCTTGGCCGCGCGCATGACTAAGTTTTCTTTCTCGGAAACTTTTCCGGTCATGAACACCGCCACTGCCGCCGGCATAAACGTGATGGCGAAGATCAGCGCGCCGAACAGCGCAATGATGACGGTCCACGCCATTGGGTGAAACATTTTGCCCTCGACGCCGGTAAGCGTGAGGATTGGCAGATAAACCACCATGATGATGAACACGCCGAAGAACGCCGGCCGCACGACCTCCTTCGTCGCGTCGAACACAAGATCGAATCGCTCGGCGGGCGTGAGCAATCGCCCGCGATGCTTTTGCGCATCCGCGAGCCGGCGGATGCAGTTCTCCACCGTGATGACGGCGCCGTCCACGATCAGGCCGAAGTCCAGCGCGCCAAGGCTCATAAGATTGCCGCTGATTTTGCTGCCGACCATGCCGGTGATGGTGAAGAGCATTGAAAGCGGGATGACCACTGCCGTGATAAGCGCCGCGCGGAAATTACCGAGCAGCGCGAACAGAATGGCGATGACCAGCAACGCGCCTTCGAGCAAATTCTTCTTCACGGTGTTGATGGCGGCGTTGACGAGGTCGGTGCGGTTATAGACGGTTTTGGCAATGACGCCATCGGGCAGCGTGCGGTTGATTTCCGTCATGCGGTTATGCACGCGCTCGGATACGGTGCGGCTGTTCTCGCCCATGAGCATGAAGACCGTGCCGAGCACGACTTCCTGGCCGTTCTCGGTGGCGGCGCCGGTGCGGAGTTCCGAGCCAAGCACCACGTCCGCCACGTCGCGGACGTAAATGGGCTGGTCTTCGCGATTGCTCACCACGATTTGCCGGATGTCGTCAATCCCGCCGACCTGTCCGGGCGCGCGGATGAGATATTGCTCGCCGTTCCGCTCGATGTAGCCCGCACCGACGTTCGCGTTGTTGCGGGCGAGCGCTTCCATCACGTCGTGCAAACTCAAACCGTAGGCGAGCAGCTTGTCGGGATGCGGCGTGACGTGATATTGCTTCACGAAACCACCGATGGTGTTGACCTCGACGACCCCGGGCAGATTGCGGAGTTGGGGTTTGATGATCCAGTCTTCCACGGTGCGAAGGTCCATTGGCGTGTAAGGTTTCCCGTCTGCCGCCTTCGCGCCTTCTTTCGCTTCGACGGTAAACATGTAGATTTCGCCAAGGCCCGTGGCAATTGGCCCCATCGCTACTTCGACTCCCGGAGGCAATTTGCTTTTCGCTTCCTGGATGCGTTCGTTGATGAGATTCCGCGCCCAGTAAATGTCCGTGCCGTCCTTGAACACAACTGTCACTTGCGACAAGCCGTAACGTGAGAGCGAGCGGGTGTAATCAAGATTGGGCAAGCCGGCCATCGCGGTCTCGACGGGAAAGGTGATGCGTTGCTCGGCTTCCAGCGGTGAGTAGCCGGGCGCTTCGGTGTTGATCTGCACCTGGACGTTGGTGATATCCGGCACGGCGTCAATGGGGAGCAGGTGGTAGTTGTAAGCACCGAGCAGAGCAATGCCCAGTGAGGCCAGCAACACCATCCAGCGTTGGCGGATGGAGAAGGAAAGAATTCTTTCGAGCATGGTGGTTTCCTTAATGATCGTGGCTCGCGCCGGATTTCAGGATGTCCGCCTTGATGATGAAGCTGTTTTCGGCGACGTAACGCAGGCCCGGCTTCAACCCGGAAACAATTTCCACCCACTCGCCATCGCGGCGGCCCGGTTCGATCACGAGCGGCTCGTAGAAGTTGCCTTCGTT
>JADLHS010000478.1 GCA_020848635.1 Limisphaerales bacterium | reverse complement strand
TCGATGAAGGCGCCGTAGCTGGTGAGGTTGCGAATCTTGCCTTTGACATGGGCGCCCGGAGCATATTTCGATTCGGCGTTGTCCCACGGGTTGGCTTCGAGCTGGCGAATGCCGAGGCTAATTTTCTGCTCGTCCCGGTTGATGCCGAGCACTTGGGCTTCGATCTCCTGGCCGACCGTGAGCACGTCGCCGGGTTTGGCGATGCGCTTGGTCCAGGACAATTCGGTAACGTGGACGAGGCCTTCGACGCCGGGTTCGAGTTCCACAAACGCGCCGTAGGGTACGAGGTTGACGACTTTGCCTTTGACCTTTGTGCCGATGGGGAATTTGCCTTCGATGCTGGCCCACGGGTTTTCCATCTTCTGCTTGAGGCCGAGGCTGACGCGTTCCTTGTCCTTGTTCACGTCGAGCACCACGACGTCAATGTCCTGGCCGACCTTGAGCACTTCCGACGGGTGGCCGATGCGGCCCCAGCTCATGTCGGTGATATGGAGCAAGCCGTCAATGCCGTTGAGGTCAATGAACGCACCGAAGTCGGTGAGGTTCTTGACCGTGCCCTTGCGAATGTCGCCCGGGACCATTTCGGCGAGCAGCTTCTGCCGGCGCTCGGAACGTTCGGCTTCGATGAGTTCGCGGCGGGAGAGGACAATGTTCTGCCGCTCTTGGTTGATTTTGACGACCTTGAAATCGTAGGTGTTGCCGACGAATTGCGCGAGGTTCTTGGGCGTGATGACGTCAATCTGCGACGCGGGCAGGAATGCCTCGACGCCGATGTTGACAACCAAACCGCCCTTGACGATGGACTTGACCCGACCGGCGATGCGCCCGCCTTCATTGCAAATCGTGAGGATCTTGTCCCAGTTCTGCTGGAACTCAGCCTTCTCCTTGGAGAGAATGACCATGCCTTCCTTGTCTTCGAGCTTCTCGATCAGGACGTCCACCACGTCGCCGATCTTGACGGTCTTGATGTCGTCGAACTCGTTGCCGGGGATGACCCCTTCACTCTTGTAGCCGATGTCCACGAGCACTTCCTTGTTGCGGACTTCGATAACGGTACCTTTGACTATTTCATTGGCGGCAAAGCGGATGGGGGCGGTGCTTTGCTTCAGGGCTTCTTCCATCGTGAGCATAATTTTCCTGTGAACGGAACGGTGGGGCTAGGTCGGGGCGAAAAGCCCCCGGCGAAGCTCCATTGCCTAACGGACCGACGTTGCGGGGCAACGGAGGTTTACCCCGATCTTGCGGGGCCAACACCGAATAACTTCGGCGCTGAGGTTAGGTTGCTTGTTAACTGTTGTTTCTCAGCCTCAAAGAACGTCCGCACACGCGGCGTTCAGGCAGGGTGAAGCCTAATGATCCGACAGTAGAATGCAAGTAGTTTCGGAACGAAAAACGTCCCGCAACGCGCCGCGATGACCGCGCCAACCCGGATTTATGGCTCGGCGAGGATCGCCGCCCGTTGCGTGTGGTAGTCCTTGGGCGTAATCAAATCCGCATTGTAGCGTTGCAGCAAATCCGCGAGGCGCGTGACTTTGGAGCCGGATAACGGCGGTAACGGGGCTTCCATCACCAGCGGGGTCGCAACAATTGGAGCGGCGTACCCCGCGTTGCGGTCATATCTTGTGGGCTTCGCGGCCACGGGGGCGGTGCGTTCAAGGACCGCCATCTCCTGCCGCAAGGCACTGCGGAGCTGGCTCGCGTTCGGATTCTCCACCGCCGTGGGGACTGGTGGAAAGTCGGCGCCGTTGGGATCGCTATCAAGGACCGCCAATTCCTGCCGCAAAGCTCCGCGGAGCTGGCTGGCGTTCGCGGCTTCGACCGGCACCGGCACCGGCGCGAATCGTGAATCGCCGGGAATGATCACGGCTGGCGCCGGGGCGGCAACTGGGGCGATCGCCACAGCTGGGGCAGGCTTTTGGGGTGCCGCCACAGGGGCGACCGGCTGGGATGGGGCGGCGGGCGCCGCGGGGTTCGCCGGGGCGGGCGGGGGGGCGGGTTGGCCGTTCAACTCCGCCATTTTTTGCCGGAGCGCTTCACGGGCTTTGATCTGTTCCTCGGTGTCGCGCGCGGCACCCGTGAGCGCTGCCGACACGAGCGTGGCCACCAAGCCGATGACAAGAAGAAATTTTGTGCTCTGCATGAAATCTTTCTACGTTAAATCTCCGGTGGGCGCAACAGGTTTCCCGGTAAAATCATGCCGGGAACGGCGCCAGCCGCCGCCACGCGTTGGCGCAGGGGTAGCGCAGTACCGAGCGGAAGAGGATGCGCCGCACGTCGGAACGGCTGATTTTAATGCGGCCATTGGGGTCGAGAACGCTTTTGGCCCGCAGTCGTTTGATCGTTTCCAGCCCGATCAAAATCGGCCACGCGCACCCCAAGCGGACGCGGACTTGGCGGCGGGGAATCGTGTTCGTATAAGACCAACCCGCCGCCAGGTAAGCTTCGGCGAAATCGAGGTAGCGGTCGTAGAGCGGTCGCAATTTGACTTCGCTCGCGGGTGCCAGCAAATCCGCCGGCAACAAATTCACCGCGGCCAGTTTGTCCGCCGGCAAATAGCAGCGGCCCTTGCGCAAGTCCGCGGGCAGATCGCGCAGAATGTTCACCAGTTGCAGGCCCTTGCCGAAGCGAATCCCCTCCGCGATCAATCTGCCTTCATCCAGGTTCGCGTCGGGAAACAGATGCGCCCGGCACATCTGCGTCCAGAATTCCCCGACGCAGCCCGCCACGCGATAGGTGTAGTCGTCCAACTCCGCCTCATTGGACAGGGCGAAAACCCCGCCCGCCGTCGCGTCGGCGAAGCGTTGCAGGTCCAGGCTCTGGCCGCTGATAATGGTGACGAGGACGCTGCGGACGTGTTTCCGGTCGGCCGGCGCGAGCGCCCGCAGGAGCGCGAGGCTCGCATCGCAGCGTTCGAGCAGCAAGCGTTCGGCGGGCAAGCCCTGTTCCTGCGCCAGTGCGGTGAAATCCAACCCGAGGTCTTGCGAACCTAGAATGCGGTCCCGCAATTGTTGCAGCGCCTGCAATCGCTTCGCCACCGGCACGATTTCCGTGTCGGCAATCGTGTCCGTGGTGCGGGCGAGCAGATACGCGAGCCCAATTTGCGGCCGGACCGCCCGCGGCAACACGCGCAAAGTCAGATAAAATGAGCGCGACGTTTGCTTGAGAAGTTGGTTCAGGCTGGGCGGTGACATGGCTCAACGCGCCTTGCGCTGCACGCGCTTGGTGAATCCGGCCACGTTCACCACGGCGCGCTGGTGAACCCCGCGAACGATCAACTCATGTTCGTCGCGGGCCTCGATCTGGAAGTCCACGAAGCGCCCCGTCACGCCGATGACCCGCGCCGTCGCCGTGACCCGCGCCCCGAGCGGCGATGGGGCAAGGTGCCGCAGATCCAACTCCACCCCCACGCTGCGTTCGTCCGCCGCCAGGAACGGCGCGATGGCCTGGCGCGCGGTGCGTTCAAGGATGCCGACGAGATTGGGCGTGCTTAACACGGCGGGCATCCCGTCCGTGGCGAACTCGATGCAATGCGTCGGTTCGACGAAAAACGTCGTCTCTCCCGTCGTGCCGATCTTGATAGCGGATTTCATCCCCCCTTTACTTCGGCAACGACTGGATGAACTTGTCCGACGCCGCGATGCTTGCATTCATGCGCGTGAGCAATTCTTCGATCTGCTTCTGGATGCTCGCGGCTTCGCCTTGCAACGACCCGATCGCCGAGGCGTTCAAGTTGTGTTTCAGGAACAGCACATTGTCCTTCAGTTGGCTGAGCACCGGCTGCATGGAGGCTTCGGCGGCGAGCACGGTCCGGGACAACTGCGAATAACGCTCCTGGGTAAGCCGCAACTGCTCGCGGCTTGTGGCGGCCAGGCTGGGATTACTGTATTGCTGGAGTTCCTTTTCCCATTCGCTGAACATGGATTTGGCGAGGTCCTCCATGGCTCCAATGCGCGTATGGACAGCCTTGGCCTCGCGGTCGCAACGTTCGTACGAACTCTTCACCTTCCCGTAAACGGATTCCAGTTCGCCGCCGTGAAAGCCGTACAGTTCCTTCAGCCGGGTGCGCGCGTCCTTGAATTCCTGCTGCGCCTCCTTCTGCTCGCTCTGGAGCGCCGTGACGGACTTCTTGAACAGCTCGCGCTTTTCGTAGCCGAAAACATTCTCCATCGTGGCATTGTAAATGGAAGTGCAGCCCGTCATGACCAGGAGCAAGATGAAAGCGAACCCAGCGCGGCGGAGCAGCGAGCAAATGTTGGTTTTCATAATTCGGCCCGGCCATTCTGGCCGAACAACCGCCTCAGTAAAGCCCGATAACGACTGCTGGCACGAAACCCAGACTCGCATAAATCACCAATTGCAGCGCGTAACATTTACCAAGTTGACGGCGTCTCTCATTCAGGCGAGACAATCTCAATGGCGCGCTCCGGATGGTCGCGGCCCATTCCTACAATAACAATAATGACGCTCAATCTTTTTAAGCACGGGATGGTGGCAACCCTGCTGATCTTGGCCACAACCCCGCGCGGACGCGCGCAATCCTCGCTTTCTTTCCCGCCGCAAGCAAATTGCATCTATGACCTGAGCGCCGTCACGCAGGCGTTCACCAACACGCTCGCGCAAAACAGCATCGCTAACGGTTCGCTGCTCATCCTCAAGGATGGCCAGAAACTGCACGAACTCTACTCCGGCACTTTCAACCCGAACACGCTGCGCCTCATCGCTTCCGCCAGTAAATGGCTTAGCGCCGTGATCATCATGTCGCTTGTGGATGATGGCATCATGAACCTCGACGATCCGGTGTCGCGCTACTTTCCGGCGCAGTACCCCGGGCAGAAAGGCACGATGACCATCCGCCAGATGTTCAGTCACACGTCCGGTCTGCCCGGCGACGAAACCAGCGATGCGCTTACGCGGGACGACATCACGCTCCAGCAAGCCGCGCAGATCAT
>JADLHS010000477.1 GCA_020848635.1 Limisphaerales bacterium | reverse complement strand
TGAATGGCGGACACCGCACCGAGGGCCATGCTGTCGTTCGCGCACAGAATGGCTTTGATGTCCGCATGTTCATTGAGCATCGCGGCGGCTACGTTGTTGGCCGTCTCCATTTCCCACCGACCGCTCTGAACGCTCGCGATGTTCACGCCCGCAGCTTTCATCGCGTCCTCAAATCCCAGCCGGCGCTGCTGGCCATTGAAGGCGGTCGGGATGCCTTCGATGATCGCCACCTTGTCGCCCGCTTGCAGTTGTTTCGCCAGCGCTTCGCCAACCTTGCGCGCGCCGGCGCGATTGTCCGGGCCGACGAACGGCACGGTGAGACCCGCTTGCTTCAGCACGTCGGCATCGAGCTTGTTGTCAATATTCACCACGAGGACGCCCGATTCCTTCGCGCGTTTGAGCACCGTCACCAGCGCTTTCGAGTCGGCGGGCGCGATGACGATGGCGTTGACCTGCTGCGCCATCATCTGCTCGATCAGATTCACCTGCTCGGCGAGGTCGGTCTCGTTCTTGATGCCGTTGACAACGAGATCGTAACTGGTGGCGTTGGCGGCCTGATGCTGCTTTGCGCCCTCGGCCATCGTGCTGAAGAATTCATTCGCCAGCGACTTCATGACAAGTGCGACTTTCGGTTTGCCAGTCGTGGATTTGTTGTCGCTGTTGTTGATGGACTTGCTGCATCCACCGTTCAACCCGGCGAGCGCACCCAGGGACAAAGCGAGCGCAAAGCTCGTGACAGAAGTTGAGAAAAGTTGATGTTTCATAAGTTTGACGGACAGATTCATTTTCGACGACGTACTTTAGACCCGGGCCGAACCGTTCCCTTGGCGAGCACGGCTTCAATCTCCCGGCGGGTTGGAGCGGAGGGCTGCGCGCCGAAGCGGGTCACGGAAATCGCCGCTGCTGCGCTGGCAAACCGCGCGGCCTCCAACAACGTCCGGCCCTCGGCCAGCGCGACAACGAGCGCGCCGTTGAAAACGTCACCCGCGCCCGTGGCATCCACAGCCTTCACTTTGAATCCGTGAACCAACTGTCGCACGCCTTCCCCGGCCACGAACGCGCCGCGCGATCCCATCGTGATAATCACGTTTTGCACGCCACGCGCCAGAAGCTTGTCGGCGGCTTTGGCTGCCGCGGCTTCGTTGGTCACCATTACGCCTGTGAGCAATTCGGCCTCGCTCTGGTTGGGTGTCAGCAGATAAATGCGCTTGAGCAGTTGGACTGGGAGAACTCGGGCGGGCGCTGGGTTCAGAACCACCCGTACGCCTGCGGCGGCGGCAAGTTCAATGGCCGCCGCGACTGTCGGCAGCGGCGTTTCCAGTTGAAGCAGGACGACCCGGGCACGGCGGAACGCACTCTTCGCCTTGCGCACATCGGCGGGACTCAGTTTGTCATTCGCGCCTGAAGCCACCGCGATGCTGTTCTCGCCCTTCTGGTCAACGAGGATGAGCGCCACGCCTGACGGCCGCGTCGGGTCGCAAGCCACATGCTTCACGTTGATGCCGTCAGCGACCAAACCGGCCAGCGCTGCTTCGCCGTTGGCATCGCGGCCAACGCGGGCGATGAACGTGACCGCCCCGCCCGCGCGTCCAGCGGCCACGGCTTGATTGGCGCCTTTACCGCCCGCCGCGCGGGCGAATTCTCCTCCCAGAATTGTTTCGCCTGGATTGGGAATGCGTTCGGCCTTGATGATCAGGTCCGTGTTCGAACTACCAATCACAAGGACGGAGGGGTTGGTCGCGGGCATATTGTTTCAGCGAAAACCAACCAATTCCAAGAGACGTGATTTCATAAACTTGCGATGCGGAAAAATCGGCGGGTGTTGTCGGCCGGTGAAAAATCGCTGCCATCGTTGCCGCCGCCCTTGCCGTCGGAGCGAAGGGAAGCAGATTTGGCTTGTCCAAGCGAGATGGGAGCTGCGTCGTCCAGGTGGTGATTCTGCCGTGATGCGTCGTGCGTGGATGCCCACGATTGATTTAACCGAGTCATGTTGGTTGGATCGAACGGACGATGGTCATGGCTTCCGCTGCGTTTCGGCGAATGGTTTCCCAGTCGTGCTTTTGAACAACGTCGGGCTTCGCAAGCCAGGAGCCGCCCACACAGGCGACCAGTGGAGACTGTAAATACATCGCGAGGTTTCCGGCGTTGATGCCCCCAAGCGGAAAGTAACGCAGTCCAAGATGCGCAAAGGGAGTGGCGATGTTGTTCAGATGGGCCAACCCTCCGGAAGTTTCCGCCGGGAAGAATTTTAGCACGTTGCAGCGGTGTTCCAGGGCAATCTCAATATCAGTCGGGGTAGCGACGCCGGGAGCAAAGGGCAGCCGACAGTCTTGGGCCGCCCGGAGGGTGCGCGGGTTGCAGCCCGGGGCTACGCCGAATGCGGCGCCAACGGCGGCGGCATCCTTGACTTGTTGCGGGTTCAGGACGGTGCCCGCTCCGATGGTTATTTCAGGGACATTCTCCCGGATGCGCTGGATCGCTTCGGCGGCTTGTGGAGTACGAAAGGCCAATTCGATGACTGAAACGCCTCCGTCGAGCAGCGCGCGCGCCACGGGAATGGCGTTGTCCGGATTCTCGATGGTGAGAACGGCGGCCAGTCGGGATTTTTCCAATTTTGCAATCAGTTCCGGAGTAAACATGGAATGAAATTTAGTCGGTACGCACCGGGGCGGAGGATGTTTCCAGCAAGTTCTGCAACAAGCCAACCCGCAGAGCAATCG
>JADLHS010000476.1 GCA_020848635.1 Limisphaerales bacterium | reverse complement strand
GAGGAGTTCCGGTTGCTCAAACGCGGCGAATACTTTTCGCGGGTTGGCTGACAATACTCGCTCGGTGCGCACGGCCGCGTTTGGTTTGCTCGTTTGGGTTGTGGGTTTCACCGGGTTTGGGGGGCGAAGGTTCGCTGCCGCTTGAGAAGGGGATTCAGACCGTGGTTAGTTGGCGGGGAACGGTTGGTCGCGGTCCGAGGTGTTGGGCGACGAAGGGTTCCAGGTGAAACCATGCCTCGGCCTCCGACATTTCGGACAGGCAACGTGGGAGGGAGAAGCGGCAATAATCCGAACAGGGTTTGTAGGGACAAGGTTTGCCCTCGAGGCAGAGGGAGTCCGGATGCAGCGGCGCAAACCATTCCGGCAGTTGGGGGCCGAAAAATGAGAACGTGGGCACCCCGCAAAACGCCGCGAGATGACCCGGGCCGGAGTCGTTGCCAATAAAGACGCCGGCCTCGTCAATCAGGCTGACCAGATCGTTGACCGTGCGGGGCGTAAAGACGCCGGTTTCGCCGGCGCGCAGCCACCAGTCGCGCTGGTCGGGATCGCACGCCACTACGACCCGATATTTTTTTTCGCGCAGCCACTGGACGATTAACCGGTAGCGGCCCAGGGGCCAGACACGCACCGGCTGGCCTGCGCCGCTGTGGAGGAACACCGTTCCGTTGGGCCGCGAAAGCGGCATCGGAATGACGTCGCGGGGCGGCAGGGTCAGGTCCAGTGCCTGGGCCAGGACCCGCCAGTATTCATAGCGATGGTCGCGCGGCACCGGTTTGACGAGCGGGTCCGTGAGCAATACCTGGCTTTGCAGGCGTGGAAAGCCATACCGTCTCCGGATGCCCGCGCCGCGGAGCAGAACATGGTCGCGCGGATCCCAGCGGGCGGACAAACCGGCGTCAAATCTGCGTTCGGCCACCAGCCGGCGCAGGCGAAGCAGTTCCAGCCAGGGCCATCTCCAGAGGTGGTATTTTCCTTGAAACGCCGTCCACGGCGCCACGAACGGCAACACTTCCACCCCCGGCCACAAGCGGGCCTGTAAATCCTGCGCGTACGGTTTGGCTAGCAGGGTTACGGTGTATTGGTCGCTGGCCGCGCGCAGGAACGGGGTCGCGATGGCCAGGTCGCCCAGCCCCCAGAGTTCAATGATGAGCAGTTTGGGCTTCATGCCGGGCGGGCAGCGATCAGGCAGGCCGACCAACCTAGCCAGTGGACGTGGGCGGTGAATTTCTTGCGGCTGGGCGGGAGCAGGGCAAACAGCGGGTGGCTCGCGGCGAACAGCCAGTTGCGCGACGTGCCCGTGCGTTCGACCCGCAATCCCGCCGCCTGCACTTGCGGCGCCAGCGCGGCCATCGTCACCACCTGGACGTGCGTGGGATCGTCGTAGAAATTCATGGTGAAGGGCTGCGGAGCTTGGCGCCGGCTCGGCAGGGTGAGCGTTTTGGCATGCGGCGTTTCAAAATAAACCCGGCCGTCCGGCTTCAGCACCCGGGCGATTTCGCGCAGCAACAAACCCAGGTCGCTCAAATGTTCCACCAGATGCATGCACGTGATTGCGTCCACGGTCGCGGCGGGCCAGGGCAGGGGCTCCCGCTCGAAGTCCGCCTGGCGGAACTCGCAGCCGGCGGGATATTTTTCCGGCTGCCCGAATTTGTCGGCGGCCAGCAGGCGAAGGTCGGGGCGCAACTGGGCGATGTGGCCCAGGGTTTCGCCGTCGGAGGCGCCGAGGTCGAGCAAAGTCCCGCCCCGGGGAGCTTGGGCCACGAACCGGGCGCGCGTGTCCAACCAGGGAAAGGGGCGCAGGCACAGCCAGTTCATCGTTTTGTCTTGCTCGGGTGAAAATTCAACGTGGCAGGAAACTAAGAAGGAAGCCAGCTGGTGTAAAGACCGGCATCAACCGAGCGGCCCGCCTCCCGTCGGGGTCGCCCGCGCGAACCGGCTTGCCGACCCCCGCCGGCCCGCCTAACTTCCCGCCCCGATGCAGGCCAACATCATCACGGTGATTCCCGTTTACAACGGCGCGCGTTTCTTGTTGCGGACCCTCGAGTCCGTCGCCGCCCAGACGCGCCGTCCGGATCGGCTCATCGTGCTCGACAACTGTTCGACGGACGCCACCGAGAGCATCGTGCGCGGATTTCAAGGCTTCCCGTGCGAGTGGATTCGCAACCCGACCAATCTCGGCCTGTTTGGCAACATGAATCGCGCGCTGGAATTTGCCCCGCAAACGCGCCACCTGCACCTTCTCTGCGCGGATGATCTGATCGCGCCCCGGTTTTTTGAGACGCTCGTGCCGCCGCTCGAATCGGGCGACGGGTTCGGGCTGGCGTTCTGTCTCGACGAACGGATTGATGAGAATGGTGAGCACCTGAGCCTCTCCGGGCGCGTTACGGGCGCGGTGGAGGCGGTGCGCCGCGAGGATTATCTGCGACAGAAGGGGGAGATCGCAAACCAGGCGCTGGGCGGGACGATTTTCAAAACCAACTTCCAGCCGGCGCCGTGTCAATTCCGCCGGGACATGCCGATTCTGGCCGACGTGGTCTTCTACGCGGAGTGGGGGCGGCATTGCCAGAAAATCGTGAAGGTGCACGAAGCGCTGACGCAATACCGCTGGCACGGTACGAACACGAGTTGCGAACTCATGCCCGGCCTGCAGCCGTTGGTGCTCGACGAATGGAAGACCATGGAGTTGATCGCCGCGTTGCAGGGAGGGATGAGCTTTGGACGCCGCTGCAAGCTCCGAGGGCTGTTTGGGGTGCGCTCTGGCATCAAGGCGCGGCGCATCCGCCAGCTCGGCAACTGGAAGTATTCCCGCGAGATTGTGGCGGTGGGCCGGCGCATTTCCGGGCTGCCGCTGTGGTTCGCCGCGCAGGGAGTGGTTCACGCCCGGGAATTCATCGTCTATGGGTTGCTGCGCCGGCGCCGCCAACCCCAAAATGTTTTTGGCTGACCGCCGCTATGAATGCTGGAATGCCAACTTTGTGCTCGTCCTCGACCCTCCCGCGAACAGCGCGGACGAGAAGATTCCAGCCGTTTTCGACCCCACCCGACTGAACCCTGGTTGGTTCCACATTTTCCCCCTGCGCCATGATCGAAACCCAGATCAAAACCCGCCCCGCGTCGCAATGCCTGCTCTGCGGTGCGGCGGGTGCGGTTTTGTACGCCGGCTTGCGCGACCGATCCTTCGCCGCACCGGGCGAGTGGGGATTGCGCCGATGTCCCCGGCCGGAGTGCGGGTTGGTGTGGCTCGATCCGCTGCCGACCGAGGCCGACATCGGCAAGGCGTATCAGACTTATTACACGCATAACCAGCCCGCCCCGGCCGCCAGTTGGATTCGCGACGCGGTTTACGCGGTGTGGGAAAGTTATCTGCGCGTGCGGTTTGGCTACCGGCAAGGCGTCGGCCCGGCGTGGCGGGTGGTGCTGTCGCCGCTGGCGCTGTTGCATCCCGGCGGGCCGGACGAATTGGATTCCGCCGCGATGTACTTGCCCGCGCCTGCGGGGGCCGCCCGCGTGCTGGACGTCGGCTGTGGCAGCGGCGTGCTGCTGGCGCGCATGCAGGCGCTCGGTTGGGAGGTGGACGGGGTGGAGGTGGACCCGGGCGCGGTGGCGGCGGCGCGCGCGCGCGGCGTGCGGGTGTTTCAAGGTCCGCTCGCGGAGCGGAGGTTTCCCGCGAACCATTTCGACGCCGTCCATTCCGCCCACGTCATCGAACACGTCCATGATCCTGTGGCCTTGCTGCGGGAGTGTTTTCGCATCCTCAAACCCGGGGGCACGCTCGTCATTCTCACGCCGAACCTGAAGAGCTGGGGCCACCGCCATTTTGGCGCCGCGTGGCTGAACCTGGACCCGCCGCGCCACTTGGTCTTGTTCAACGCGCCCACGTTGCGGCGCGCGGCGGAACAGACGGGCTTTGCGGTTGCGCGCCTGGATTCCACCATTCGCACGGCGTGGGTATATGGCGCGCTCAGCCGGCAGATTCAACGCACGGGCCGCGGCGAAATGGCGGACCTGGGCAGACTCCCGCCGCTGTTGCACGGCCTCGGCTTTCAACTGCGGGAGCGGGTGGTGAAATGGTTCGACCCCGACGCCGGGGACGAGTTGCGGTTGATTGCGCACAAGCCGGCGGCGTATTCTGATTGTCTCCCGCCGGTGGAACCGGTAGAAAACACGCCAAGCCGCCCGGCGGGGATTCCCGCGGGAGCATCCTGATTCAATGAAAGTGGTTATTTTTTGCGGTGGTCTGGGCACGCGGTTGCGCGAGGAGACGGAGTTTCGTCCCAAGCCCATGGTGCCGGTCGGCGAGCGCCCGATTCTCTGGCATATCATGAAGACCTACGCCCACTACGGGCACAAGGAATTCATCCTGTGCCTGGGTTACAAGGGGGAAGCCATCAAGGATTATTTCCGGAATTACCATTGGAATACCAGTGATGTGACCCTTGGTTTGGGGGCGAAGCCGCAGATCAAATACCACAGCCAGCACGCCGAGGAAGACTGGGTGGTGACGATGATTGACACTGGCCAGAACACCATGACGGGCGGCCGGCTCAAGCGCGTGTTGCCCTACCTCAAGGACGATACCTTTCTGCTCACCTATGGCGACGGGGTCACGGACAGCGACATCAACGCCTCGATCGCCTTCCACCAGCAACAGGCGAAAATCCTTACCATCACCGCCGTGCAGCCGCCCGGCCGTTTCGGCGATCTCGAAATTACCAATGGCAATGTGACGGCGTTCAAGGAAAAGCCCGAGCGGCAGGCGGGCTTCATCAACGGCGGGTTTTTTGTCGTGGACCGGCGCATCGGCGCGTATCTCACAGACGATGCATGCGTGTTCGAGAACGAACCCCTCGACCGGCTGGCGGCCGAAAAACAGATCGTGGCCTATCAACATTCCGGGTTCTGGCAGT
>JADLHS010000475.1 GCA_020848635.1 Limisphaerales bacterium | reverse complement strand
GGAATCCTGAACCACCGACCAGACATGGCCGTTCAGCAAACCCTGACGCGGACCAAAGTGTTCCACCCGATCCGGCGTCCAGTGGTCCAGCCCGCTTCCGTTCATGCCAATCCAGTAACTGCCATCCGCAGCTTCGCAGACCGATAGCACCAGGTCCGAGGACAACCCTTGAAGAATGCCCAGCGTTTCGAAAATCGCCGGCTTCAACCGGCATAAGCCCCCCTTCCGTGCCAGCCCAGATGTTTCCCTCCCGGTCTTCCTTTACGCAACGTACGAAATCCGTCGGCAATCCGTCTTTCGTTGTCAGGTGCAGCACCGTCCCATCGGGATTGTACCGAAACAAACCACTGCCCAAGGTCGCAACCCAAAGTCGGTGCTGGTGGTCTTCATGCAGCCCGTAGATGGGACTATTCGTCCAAGCGTAGACGCCCAGATCCGCCGCCCTCTGACCGGCATCGAACCTTCGCAACCGGCCATTGCCCGAGACCCAGCAACCGCCCGCGGAACTCGGCGCCAGGAACTCGACTCTAAAGTCCTTTTCGTCCGCCTGGCTCCAGGCAATTTGGAACCGCCCATTTTGGGTGGTGGCCAGTTCTCGTTCCGTCCCGATATAGACCTGCCCGCTTCGGTCGCCAGCCACGGACGTAGGCCCGCTGAGTCCCCAGTTGGTGGAGAGCACCGAACGGACGCCCCGCGCCAGCCGCATCAACTGCCACTCGCAGGACACCACCCATAAGCGGCCCTCGGCGTCGTCACAAAACACCCGGGCGTAATTGAATGTCGTTCCGAAACCGGGCATTTCGTAAGCGACAAACGCTCCGTTCTGAACGCCGACCATGCTGCCCCGCTCGGCCCCGGCCCAGAGCGTTCCCTGCTGATCCACGAACAATTGAACAATTCGATTATTGTTAATCGCCGGAGTATTCTTCTCGTTGAAAACTTGGAAGCGTACGCCATCAAACCGGACCAACCCGTTCTGGGTACCCAACCAAAGATAGCCGTCAGGCGTCTGGGCGATCGAAGTCACCGTGCCCTGGGGCAAACCCTCATCGGCACGCCACACATCAATCTGGTAGCCGGGTGAAGCGAGTAATCCCCGGGCGGAGATCATCGCCACCCCCAGCCCGTAGTGCCGAAATCGGCGAAGCGCGTTGAGGGTCCACCTCATGACATCAGCAGGTTACCAGTCGCAGTAGCAGAAAACGTCACCCCGGAGGAGCTATCACAACGCGCGGCCCGAAGCAAGTCACCCACAATTCGTGAATTCTTTGTTTGACGGGTTTGCCTCAGCGAACTCCCTCGCCAGGCACATGCTTACCGTTCAAATGCGCGACAGGACATATTCGCGCAACCTTGGCACGCTGCTTTGGGCCTGGAGCCGTCCGACGCCCCGGGCTAGATCCAAAACCATCAGTCAAGCGCAGAGGGATTACCGCGGCTGACTGGGCGGGATGGCATAGCAAGGCCTGATCTAGCCTCTGACTTCTGTGTCAACACTGAGCAGAACAAACCCAGACGCATGCGGAGTGCCCACGCGTGAATGCCCATGTAAACGGAGTCTGACAGGCCGGACCCGACGGGCCTTAAATCGGCATCGGTCCGGTCAGGGCTTCGTTAGTCCGCGCCTTCGCATCTCGGCTCCACGGGGCAGGCTTGAGGGTTTGAAGCACGGCAAGGAAACGCTGGACAATAATCGCGAAACGAACATGATTTTACAGGAGAAATTTATGAAGATTACTGTCATCGGTGGGGGTTCGACCTACACGCCTGAACTGGTCAGCGGATTCCTCGCCCGGGTGGATTCGCTCCCGATCAAGGAACTCTGGCTCATGGATCTTGATCGGGAACGCCTTGATATCGTCGGCAAGTTCGCCCAACGCATGGTCAAAGCCAAGGGCGATCCATTCAAGGTGGTGCTTTCCCAGAATCAGCGCGAAGCCATTGCCGGCGCCAAGTATATCGCCACGCAGTTGCGCGTTGGGCTGATGCCCGCCCGGCGCGGGGATGAATATCTCGGTTTGCGGCATGGGCTCATCGGCCAGGAGACGACCGGCATCGGCGGCCTGGCCAAGGCGCTGCGAACCATTCCGGTAATTCTCAACATCGCCAAGGATGTTCGCGAAGTCGCGCCGGGCGCGCTGCTAGCCAATTTCACCAATCCGGCCGGCCTCGTCACCGAGGCGTTGAATCGTTACGCCCCGGATGTCCCGGCGGTGGGCGTCTGCAATGTCGGCATCACGATGAAGATGGAGGCCTTGGAATGGGTGGGAAAATCCACCGGCAAGAAGATAGATGACAGTCGTGCTGCGCTGAACACGCTCGGGCTGAATCACCTCACCTGGCATCGCGGCTTCACGGTGGATGGCAAGGACGTGTGGCCAACAGTGTTCAACGCGTTCGCCGAAAAGATGAAGAAAGAAGAGGACCCCGAATGCGACCTTCGCACGCTGCAAAGCCTGGGCATGATACCCAACTACTACCTGCAATACTTTTATTACACGGAGCGGAAAGTGGAGGCGCAGAAAAAGTGGCCGCCGTCGCGCGCGGAACAGGTCTTTGAAATCGAAAAGAACTTGCTGCGCGATTACGCCAACCCAGCGCTTAATGAACCGCCTGCCGACCTGATGAAACGCGGCGGCGCTTATTATTCCACCCTTGCGATGCAACTCATCAACTCGCATCACAACGACCTGGGACAGGTTCATGTGGTCAACGTTCGGAATAATGGTGCCGTCAAGGAATGGCCTGCGGACTGGGTTTTAGAACTGCCCGCCAAGGTGGACCGGCGCGGCATACACCCGCTGCCCGCCCCGCCCTTGCCCCCCACCTGCTTCGGCCTCATCGCTCAGGTCAAGATGTACGAATTGCTCACCGTCGAAGCCGCGGTGCATGGCGACAAGAATGCTTTGTATCAGGCCCTGCTCACCCATCCGCTGGGCCCCAGTGGCGACCAGGTGCAGGCCGTGATGGATGACTTGCTCGCCACCAACCAGCCGTGGCTGCCGCAGTTCGCCACATAGCTCTGCGCCTATGAAATACTTCAGTGGTTTCGATGTTGGATCAACCAAAACCCATGCACTGATCGTTGATGCCAGCGGTCAATGCGTTGGCTCTGGAAAGGCCGGCGGCGGCAATTACCAGGAGGTGGGTTATGATGGACTGAAGGCCGCATTGCGCGAATCATTCGGAGCGGCACTGGAAATGTCCGGCCTCGCCAAAGCCCAGATCACGGGCGCCGGCTTCGGCATCGCCGGCTACGACTTTCCCTCCGATCGGGCATCGCATTGGGAGGCGATAGCGACGCTGGGACTGTCGTGCCCGATGGAGGTCGTCAACGATGGCGTCAACGGTTTGCTGGCGGGCGCCACCCGCGGGATCGGCGTCAACGTCACAGCGGGCTCGTCAAACAATTCCCGCGGGCGAAACCAGCACGGAAAGGAAGGGCGCATTGTTGGCAACGGTCCGATGTTTGGCGAGTTCGGCGGCGCGATGGAAATTGTCCAACGCGGATTGCAATTGGTGAATTATGCCTGGATCAAACGCCGTCCGGAGACGGCCTTGACCCGCATTTACGTGGAAGCGGTGGGCGCCAAACACGAATTGGATTTGATGGAAGGATTGTCCAATAAAAAGTATCAACTACCAATGACGCTCGCAACGCAGGTGTCCGCCGCGGCTCGCAACGGCGACGCCGCGGCCCAGGAGATCATCCGTTGGACGGGCGAAGAATTGGGCTGGCTGGCGGTGGCGGTAGCGCGTCAAATTGAAATGGAAAATGAAGCCGTGGAAATCATCCAGTCGGGCAGTGTGTTCGCCGCCGGGACGGCGATCACGGAACCGATGGAGGCAATTGTGTTGCAGCATTGT